>NZ_JAUBQD010000081.1:0-25875 GCF_036701085.1 Microcoleus sp. Pol7_A1 | reverse complement strand
GGGGGTGGAAAGATGACCCGGAAACCTTACCTATCCTCAAACAACGCGCTCAATCAGACGATGATTCGGATGTGCGACGTGCAGCAGTCCAAGAATTAGCAGGGGGGTGGAAAGATGACCCGGAAACCTTACCTATCCTCAAACAACGCGCTCAATCAGACGATGATTCGGATGTGCGACGTGCAGCAGTCCAAGAATTAGCAGGGGGGTGGAAAGATGACCCGGAAACCTTACCTATCCTCAAACAACGCGCTCAATCAGACGATAATTGGAATGTGCGAGGTGCAGCAGTCCAAGAATTAGCACGGGGGTGGAAAGATGAGCCTGGAATATTTGAATTATTGTGCGATGTTGGTATCAATCACCCCTTTGAGCGCGAGTATAATTGGGAACACAACCCCCGGCAAGCAGCTCTTAAAGCTATGATTGAGCTATATCCCGATCGCCCTGAAACTTTAGAACTTGTGCGCGATCGCGCTCAGAACGATTCTGACGAAACACTCCGCAAATTTGCCCAGAAAAAATTGGCAAAATTAGAACGCCAATGAGCGATATATTCGATCGCCGATCGCCATTTTTTCTAATTTTAGGAGTCGTTGGGTGGGGGCGGGTTTATGAGATTATTGGTTTTAAACATAGATAGTTGGTAAAACCCGCCCCTACAAAATTATCAATTACCAATGATAAATGGCGGGTTAAAAAATATTTATGTAGGGGCGGGTTTCACCAACAATAATTGCCTGAAACCCATAATCTCGTAAACCCGCCCCCACCCGATGAACTTCTCGGAGACAACAACTATGCAAGTCACAACCGAAGAAATTATTTATCCATGCAGCGACGGTCAACCTCTGGCAGATAGCACAATTCAATACAAATTAATTGTCACAATCAAAGAAGGTTGTGAGTCGCTGTTGAAAGATGACCCAAACGTGTTTATAGCCGCCGATTTACTGTGGTATCCGGTTGAGGGTAGAACAGATATTTCTCAAGCGCCCGATGTAATGGTGGTATTTGGGAGGCCAAAGGGCGATCGGCTTTCCTACATACAATTTCGTGAAGATAATATTCCTCCCCAAGTCGTGTTTGAGATTCGCTCTTTCCGCGACTGCCAAATAAAAATTAACAAGAAATTTTCATTTTACAATCGCTACGGAGTCGAGGAGTATTACCTTTATGATCCAGAAAAAAATGAGTTGACAGGTTGGCAAAGAATTGAAGGAATGTTAGAAGTAATTGAACCGATGGAGGGCTGGATAAGTCCAAGATTGGGAGTGCGGTTTGAGTTAGGATCGGAAGGGTTAGAAATTTATCGACCTGATGGACAAAAGTTTCTTTCCTATTCCGAATTAGATGAACAGCGAGAATTAGAGCGACGGCGTGCAGAACAAGAATTTCAGCGCACAGAAGGAGAATTCCAGCGGGCAGAAGGAGAATTTCAGCGCGCAGAAGAAGCTTCGCAGCGGGCAGAACAAGAAGCTCAAAAAGCCGAACGTTTAGCTGCCAAACTGCGCGAATTGAACATCGATCCAGATAGCATCTAAGCTAGAACTAGGAGAATAAACCCGGTTTGTCAAAGAAATCGGGTTTCTGGGGATTGCAGTTATTTACTTTTTTCAGGGCGAACCGGGATATTTGGTCGATCGCCCCCAGCTAAAATTACATATACTACAATATATAATACAGATATTCGAGCCAAAAGGCTTGGAGCTCAGAAAAATCCTAATCGAGGCCCCTTGAATGTGCCAAAATGTTCAAGCAAACATTAGTAAATCCTACACGGAGCAATTGTTGTGGATTCCAGATATAACCCCCAATCCATAGAAGAAAAATGGCAGCAGACATGGGCTGAGCAAAACTTAGACCAGATGCCAGAAGATACGGAAAAGCCTAAATTTTATGCCTTATCCATGTTCCCCTATCCGTCGGGAAACTTGCACATGGGCCACGTCCGCAACTACACAATCATCGATGTAATTGCCAGACTCAAGCGAATGCAAGGCTATCGGGTATTGAACCCGATGGGATGGGATGCTTTTGGTTTGCCCGCAGAAAATGCAGCCATCGAGCGAGGAATTCCCCCCGCACAATGGACTTATCAAAACATTGCCCAAATGAAAGGCTTATTTCAGCGTTTGGGCATTTCCTTTGATTGGACAAAAGAAGTTACAACTTGTTCTCCCGATTATTATCGGTGGACTCAATGGATTTTCTTGCAATTTTTAGAAGCAGGATTAGCTTATCAAAAAGAAGCCGCAGTTAATTGGGACCCCATAGACCAAACAGTCTTAGCAAACGAACAAGTAGATAACGAAGGTCGTTCCTGGCGTTCCGGTGCCAAAGTCGAGCGCAAATTATTGCGGCAGTGGTTCCTCAAAATTACCGATTATGCCGAACAGTTATTAAACGACTTAGACAAATTGCCCGATTGGCCTGAAAGAGTCAAATTAATGCAAGCCAACTGGATCGGCAAATCAGTCGGCGCTTACTTAGAATTTCCGATTGTCGGAATGGATGAAAAAATCGCCGTTTTCACCACACGTCCCGATACAGTTTACGGCGTCAGTTACCTTGTTTTAGCGCCGGAACATCCACTAACTCAGCGGGTGACAACCGCAGACAGAAAAGCCGCCGTAGAAACCTTCATCAAAGAAGTTGCACTGCAAAGCGAGATCGATCGCACAGCCGAAGACAAACCAAAGCGGGGCATCCCCACAGGCGGCAAAGCAATCAATCCTTTCAGCGGCGAAGAAATTCCCATTTGGATTGCCGATTATGTGCTGTACGAATACGGCACGGGCGCAGTCATGGGAGTACCCGCCCACGACACGCGAGATTTCAAATTTGCCAATCAATATCAACTGCCAATTAAAGTAGTAATTGTGGATGATGATGAAATGCCGTTGACGGAAGCTTACACCGAACCAGGAATTATGATTAATTCCCAAAGCTTCAACGGCATGGATTCAATTAAAGGCAAAGCAGCGATTATTCACCATGCCGAAGATGCAGGTTGTGGCAAAGCGCGAATCCAATACCGCTTGAGAGATTGGCTGATTTCTAGACAGCGTTATTGGGGCGCTCCGATTCCCGTAATTCACTGTCCTACCTGCGGCACAGTACCCGTAACCCAATCGGATTTGCCCGTATTATTGCCGGAAAATGTAGAATTTACTGGCAAAGGTTCGCCCTTGGCAAAGATGGAAGAATGGGTAAACGTTCCTTGTCCGAGTTGCGGCACTCCGGCGAAGCGGGAAACAGATACGATGGATACTTTTATCGATTCATCGTGGTATTTCTTGCGCTACCCCGATGCTCAAAATCAAGAGCAAGTCTTCGATAGGGCGAAGACAAATGATTGGATGCCCGTAGACCAATATGTGGGCGGCATCGAACACGCAATCTTGCACTTACTGTATTCGCGGTTCTTTACCAAGGTTTTGCGCGATCGGGGTTTGATCAATTGTGACGAACCATTTAAACGCCTGTTAACTCAAGGCATGGTACAAGCAATGGCCTATAAAAATCCTGTTACTGGCAAATACGTTCCCCCAGCAGATATAGACCCCGCAAATCCCAAAGATCCTCAAACTGGCGAAGCTTTGGAAGTCTTCTACGAGAAGATGTCCAAATCAAAATATAACGGCGTTGACCCCTTGGAAGTTATGGGCAAATATGGGGTAGATACGGCGCGGATGTTTATTTTATTCAAAGCGCCACCAGAGAAAGATTTGGAGTGGGACGACGCCGATGTGGAAGGGCAATTTCGCTTTTTAAATCGCGTTTGGCGCGTGGTTACAGAGTTTGCTGGACGAGTCCCTGCCACCCCCGCTCAAGGGGGAGAGAATGCTGAATTAAGTAAACCTGAGAAGGATTTGCGACGGGCGATTCACACTGCAATTAAGGCAGTGAGCGAAGATTTGGAGGGCGATTATCAGTTCAATACTGCTGTTTCTGAAATGATGAAACTCAGCAATGCCTTGAATGATGCTAAGTGTAAAGATTCGCCAATTTATGCAGAAGGAATTAACACTTTGATTCGCTTGTTAGCGCCTTTTGCGCCGCATATTGCTGATGAGTTGTGGCACAATACCGGTAACAGTGAATCGGTGCATACGCAAACTTGGCCGAGTGTCGATCCATCTGCATTAGTTACCGATGAAATTACGCTGGTAATTCAAGTTATGGGCAAAACTCGCGGCACAATTCAAGTGCCTTCTGGTGCTGATAAGGCTGCTTTGGAAAAGTTTGCTCGCGAGTCGGAATTGGCCAAGCGTCACCTTGAAGGTAAAGAGATTAAAAAGGTAATTGTAGTGCCTGGAAAGTTGGTTAATTTCGTGGTAGCGGGATAAAAATTAAAAACCTGGTTTATTCAAGAAACCGGGTTTTTAATACTTGCAGTTAAGAATTAGCCATGCCAAAAATGAGTAAGCTAAACAATGGTCAACAACGTTTTTTGAGAGGGCTATTGTGTTTAGGAAAACTTTGGGCGATCGCCTACCTTGCTTCCTGTATACTCTTGTTTATTCTGCAAACTCGTTTGATCTTTCAGCCAACACCTGCAATCGCCAAAACACCCGATGCTTTTCACATCGCTTACCAAGAAGTTTGGTTGCCAGTTAAGACTCGATCGCGCAAAATTGAAAAACTGCACGGTTGGTGGCTGCCCGCCGCAAATCGACAATCATTAGGAACTTTATTGTACCTGCACGGCAGGGGTTTGAACATCGGTGCGAATATCAATCAATCTTACCGCTTTCGGCAATTGGGTTTTTCGGTTTTGCTGATTGATTACCGGGGTTACGGCCGCAGTCAAGGCAGCTTTCCCAGCGAAGCTCGGGTATATGAAGATGCGGAAACAGCTTATAATTATTTAGTGAAACAGCGGCAATTGTCGCCCAGCGAAATCTTTTTGTACGGTCATTCAATGGGAGGTGCTGTTGCTGTGGAATTAGCGATCGCACATCCGGAAGCTGCGGGATTAATTGTTCAAAGTTCGTTCACTTCAATGCTTAATATGGTAGAACACTACAGTTTGATGCGGCTTTTTCCGGTGCGGCTGCTGCTGAGGCAAAATTTTGATTCTTTTGCTAAGGTTAAATTGTTGCGAATTCCGGTTTTGTTCGCCCACGGAACTGCTGACCCTTTGATTCCCGCTGCGATGAGTAAACAGTTGTATGCTGCTTCTCCTGAACCTAAGAAAATTTTACTTGTTGCTAATGCTAAGCACAATAATGGAGATGCTTTTTTTAACAGTAGCGAATACCGCCAAACTATTGTTGATTTTGCAGATACATTTAGAATGAGATGAATGCCGATTACGCTCTCTATCTGTAAATTATTTGTACTTTATCTCCAAATCCTAGCTGCAAGAGTGATTGAGCGCTGCCGCCATTAACGGCAATTTCTACCCAACCGTCAGAACCAGTTATGGCAATTAAATCGCCCGGTTCGCTGTCGCTGTAGGTTTTACCGCTGGGGATGCGAATTGCATCAGAACTATTGGTAATTGTCAATGACCAATTGTTACCTATAATGCAATTATTGGGGATATTAGTAATTAGGTTGCCGAAGCGATCGACATATTGAACACACCCTTCTATACCTGTGGCTGTAACGGCACAATTTGGTATCTCTAACTCGACTAAACTTGCAGGGTCGATTGCCTCCCCCAACTCTTCCAAAGCCACGCCGTTCGCCAAGTGAGCGCCTGCAGAAGCGAAAATATCGCGACCGTGAAAAGTGCTGCTGGGTTGAGGTGTGCGCCAGTATTGGGAATTCGTGAGTTCGACAGAGGCGATCGCACTTTCCCGACTCAACACCCCGCTAAACAACCCGTTATCGGGCCCCACAAGCCAGCAATTAGCACATTTAACCGCAACCCCGCGTCTCTTGCTTCCCACACCCGGATCGACGACCGCAATATGTACGGTTTCGGGGGGAAAATAAGCAAAAGCAGTCATCAAACAAAACCTCGCGGCCGCAATATTTTGAGATGGTATTTGGTGCGTAATGTCAATGACTTTTAACTGCGGGTTAATTTGGGCGATCGCACCTTTCATCACTCCCACATAAACATCGCTTAATCCAAAATCCGTAAGCAGAGTTATAATTCTATTTTTACACATATATCGAAAGGTAAAATATGGTATCACAATGGGAAAACTTTCTGCAAAACTTGGGAGAATGGCACGGTTCATTCACTAAGCTATCGCCGCGAGGAGAGGTACTTCAAGATACTCCTAGCATTATTTCTCTCGAAGGTTTAAATAACAACAAAACAGTGCGATTGAAACTCCGTCGCTTTTCCCCAAATCCTAGCGGTGTCGGCGAACCGGAAGTGAGCGAACTTGTGCGAGAATATCAAAGTTTAGGACGAGATATCCTGTTTTTTGAGAATGGAGCTTTTTGTCAGGGAACTATTCAACTAGCGCCTTATTGTGAGTGCGGTGCCGAGTTTGGTTTTATCTACAATTATCGCCGATTGCGCTTCGTTCAGCTCTACAATACCGACGGCAATTTATCAAACCTTACCTTAATTCGGGAAAAGCAGCCGGATAAAAATGTCCCCGAACGTCCGCCTTTAACTGTTGACGATTTGCTGGGAGAATGGCAGGGCGAGGCGGTGACAATTTATCCAGATTATCGTCATCCTGATTCCTATTCTACCAATTTACAATTGCATTGGGAAAGTGGCGATCGCCTAGTGAACAAAATCACTTTTGGCAGTAATGCTACTGTTATCACTTCTAGCGCCAGCATTGACGGTTCAGTTCTGCACTTTAACGAAGGTGCTTCCCCCGTGCAAGTTGTGCTCCTTCCTGACGGCAGTTCTTGCACTTTACCTGTCAAGATTGAATTGAGAAAACCTATATTTTTCGAGGCCGGTTGGTTGGTAGAACCTGACTTGCGATTTCGGATGATTCGCAGTTACAATGAGCGGGGTGAATGGGTAAGTTTGACTTTAATTAAAGAACGAAAAATTAGTCATTAATCCCGATCAGTTGTTGATGATTAAGATTGAGTCTTTTGGGCGGGTAAGAAGCCCACCCCACAATAAACTTGATGTATTGTGGAACGGGCATCTTGCCCGTTCTGAAAATAGTACAAGATATCAGCACTACAAACATTTGTCAGATTTAGGAACCGGATTTTGTTTCCTGGGTTTGCGATTGAATCACGGCACTCCAGTCATCATTGTTAACAGCAGCTTCCAAATCCTTAGCGCGTTCGCCGTCACTTTTGGCCGCTGTTTCTAACTCTTTGGTAAGAGTAGAATCTGCCATTGCTTTGCGCAATTTCAGCTTCTTTTCCTCATAAGCTTTTTGTTCTTCGGCAGACATTGCCGATCGCGCTGCTTGGCCTACCGTAGCCGCCCACATTTCGCTTTCAGCACCGTTTCCCGGGGGAATGCTTCCGAGTTCGGCTATCCACATATCGCGCAAACTTTCCATTTCTTCCCGCTTCGGGAATTTGAAAGTTTGCACGCGCAGGAAAGCACAATTTTCTGCGCCATTTTGGGCGATGTGACCGTTGATTGAAAGCAGGATATTTCTGGAATAACCGATAAACTGAGTGTGGCGGGAAGTGTCCATTACAGCATAAACCCCGGCGACTTTCGCGTTAGTTGCCAAATCGCGCCACGTATCGATCGACATTACTTGCGTGCCGTCATTTTCTAATTCAGAAATAGTCGCTGCTGCGCTGTGTTCTGAGTCGGAACTGTATAAAAAGTTGTGCAGTCCTTCATGGGCGACAGGTACGTTTTGATGTTCAATTGCTACGTCTCGATCGGCATTCACTTGATTAGCTTCCATTAAATTCAATTCCTCAAAAAATGTCAACTTTACTCATTAAATCCCACTTTCAAGGGCGGGTTTTCCAACCCACCCCACAATAAAGTTCTCGTGGAACAGGCAAGATGCCTGTTCTATTGTTTTTTTGCCCTTATATGCTTAACTTACGGCAATTTGTTGCAATTCCTCGTCAGTCAATTTAACTTCGAGCGCCTGCACAGAGTCCTCAACACTCGATACTTTTGTCGCACCGGGAATCGGAACTATGCAGGGCGATTGGGCTATCAACCAAGCTAATACTATACAGTAAACTGAAACGTTTTTTTCTTCTGCTAATTTGGCGATCGCGGGCATATCTTGCAAGCTGGTGACGCGGCGGCTTCCTCCCAAAGGGCTCCAGGGAAAAAATGTCAGTTTTTCGGTTTCGCAATATTCCAGCACGCCGTCTGATTCTGGCTGTCTGTGCCAAGGATTGTACTGATTCTGAACCGAGACAATTTCTACTGTATCGCGGGCGCGTTTGATCTGCTCTACAGAAAAGTTGGAAACTCCAATAAATCGAATCATTCCTGCTTCTACTGCTTCTTTTGCAGGTGCTAGGGCTGCTTCGATGGTATAAGCCGGATCTGGCGAGTGATATTGCCAAAGGTCGATCGGTTCCTTGCCCCCCAACGCTTCAAAACTTTCGCGAATTGTCTTGCGTAAATGATGGGGGTTGCCGTTGCGCGTCCAAGCACCTTGAGGCCGCATTAAGCCGCCTTTAGTGGCGACAGTAACGGCCCTAACATCTCCGCTGTACTCTTGCAAAGCTTTGGCAATCAAGTGCTCGTTGTGGTGTTTGTCGGATTCATCTTGGCAGTAGGAATCGGCGGTGTCAATTAGGGTGACACCCAAATCGAGGGCGCGGTGAATTACCGCAATTGATTGCGATTCTGGCGGCCGGCTGCTTAAGGACATTGGCATACCTCCAAGACCGATCGCGCTGATAGTAAAATTACTGTTTCCCAGTTGTTTCCTTTTCATTTATTTGCCCTCGTTTGCGTGGTTTATTTCCAGTTTACATTTCAAGGATAGGTTGAAGTTTTACATTTATTTAACTATCTAAGTAAATAGAAAACAATATTTTTTAGATAATCTCTTTTGCCTTTAAAATGTATATTTCAATTTCCTATTCCCCACGTGTCAAATCCTCTTCCTCTCAAACATAATAGACAATCTAGATGTGCAGCAGCTTACCTCCCTACTTAACTAGCTGGAAGCGCTGGTGTAAAAGCGGAGTGCAAATTGCCAGAAGTAGCGGGAAGCGCACAAAAGCCCGATCGCTAATATTCCAGCCCCTGCTATCCAAACTATATCACCTCTGCCCAGCATTGCTTCTGCCGGTACTGTGGTGAAGAAGGCGACGGGGACTACGAATGTGAAGAAAAATCGGTAAGCTACGGGATAAGCTGTCATTGGAAATCTACCGGCTTCTAACAATCCTCTGAGAACTTCCGTAACATTGTAAATTTTGACAAACCAAATACTCATAGCACCTAACATAAACCAGATGCTGTAAAGACTTACCATGCCAAATAACAGCGGTATTGCAGTTAGGAAATAGTTGCCGGTTTCTACTCCCAACTTGTTAGCAGCATACAGCAACAATACGGCGCCAAAGATGATATCGGGTATTCCCCAAGGGGAAACCGTGTTTGCAGACAGCCAGAATTGAGAACTAATTGGTTTCAGGAGGACGAAATCGAGGGTGCCTTGCTGCACTCGATCTACAATACGGCTGAGGTTGGGCGCGAGAAAGGTTGACGAAAACCCCTGCAAAACCGTAAAAATGCCGAGTACAACTAAAGCCTCTTCCCATTTCCAGCCCGAAAAAGTGTAGCCAGTACGATAGAACAAAAACAGCCCAAACAAGCTGCCAGTAAGATTTCCGAGGCTGCTGAGGGCCGCGAGGACAAAGTTAATTCGGTATTCTAGTTCCGCTGCGATCGCCGCACCCCAGAACAATTTCAGTACGTGCAAATATCGTCTCATGTTTATCGCCATTTTTTGCCGTGTAAATACTTAAATTTCCATATTGTAAAGGTTGTGTGAAATTAATTGCTGTACGGCTGCTCATTTCACTATAACAATAAATTATTTAGACCGCTTACTTAAGTAGTTTTACTGACCTCCAGTATGAAGTTATTTAACAAAATTTAAACAAAAACTACAATAATTATTAATTTAAGTCAATCTTAAGCCAAGATATTTTGGCAATTATTAATATTGATTCATGTTTTCACAAAAGCATGGTTTAATTCATTAGCAATACTAATATGTTACAACTTTTAATATTATAAATATTTGAAAAATATCTAGGCATACCCAAACGGAACACTTAGGATGGTGCATACGTACTCAAAAGGAATACGTCATCATAAGTACGTAATTATGCGTACAAAAGAGGGTTCAAGAAATTTACTTAACTAACAACACGTAAGGATAATTAAAGACATGGATGCTTTAACATTATCGAGACTGGGCGTCAAGCACACCAAGAGTGCAGTAGCCGAATCGCTGCGGATCAATACAGGATACGACGTGACAAGCCCAGTCACTTTTTACGGGATTGTCAACGAGCGCTGCAATGTTAAATGCCGCCAGTGCGAGTATTGGCGGCTCAAAGAATATAAAGACGAAATGACGATCGAAGAATGGCAAAATGCCCTCTTGAGCGTCAAAGAATTTGTGGGCGAATTTTCAATCAACTTTAGCGGCGGCGAACCTTATATTAAAAAAGGTTTTTTAGACTTGCTGGCCTTTGCGAATAAAAACGGTATCCACGCCGGCGTCACCACCAACGGTTATTGCATGACCAGGGAAAACGCAGCCAAAACTGTCGCTGCTCGTCCTTTTAATGTGAATATGTCAGTTGACGGGCCGAATGCAGAACTGCACGATTATTTGCGGGGTCAACCGGGATTGTTCGATCGGCTTTCTAAAGGAATCGCTTATCTGCGCGAAGAACAAGAAAAACAGAACGTCCTGTTTCCGATCAACGTCAAACCGACAATGAACCGGCTCAATTTCCGCCACCTCCCGGAAATAGTCACCTGGGCTCAGGGAATTGGGGCGACGACGGTCAACTTCCAACCGGTCAACCGCTGGACGCCAGAAACATACGAGGAATTGTGGATTGAAAAAGAAGACATGGAGGAATTTGCACAAGTAATCGAGCGCCTAATTGAAATGAAGAACAACGGTGCTCCGATTATGAACAGCGATGAAGTGTTGCGATTGATGATTCCTCACTTCGCGGAAGAAAAAGCTCCTGATTCAACTCGTCCTTGTCGCGTTGGGCTGCGCAATTACTGGATTGATACGCGCGGCGATGTGAAATTGTGCGATGAGTTCCCGGTGATTGGGAATGTCAAAGAGCAAAGCGCCCGCGCTATTTGGTACGGCGAAAAAGCTCAGGAAGTCCGCCGGGATACTTTGAATTGTGGCAAGCTTTGTCTGATTACCTGTGTCTCGCAAAAGACAATTTTGGACAAGGTAAAAATGGGTATGAAACTGTTGAAGAATTGAGGTTTGAGTAGTGTTAATATTGCTTGTGTTCATGGTAGCCGGGTTCGATTGCAAACCCGGTTTTTTTGTTTAATGAATTGTATTCCGGTTCGGTTTTGCTAAAGAACACGGCAATGCCGTTTCCCTACCAATACAATGTTTTGTATCAGTCGTAGGGTGAGTGAGGGTGAAAAATCATTGCACCGCAGCCCTTTACTATTGACTGTCACGCACCGCTTTACCTGGGCAATATTTTTCTTACCAGCGGCAGGATTGTGGGGGAGATTTTTCTCGCCAGCGGCAGGATACCCAATATCAGCAGGCCGAATATTAAAGCGAAAAGCAAACTCCCGATCGTCGTCGCGGTGAAGGGATGAAGCGGTAGAGAAAAATCGGGTTGCCATTTAATGGGTGTATCTTTGATTAGGGGATCGCTGGCTGAAAAGATTTGTCCGCCGCCGATCGCAGTTCCGACAAAAAAGATCATATTCTCAAGTTTGCCGCGCTTTTTCTCTTTGTTTTCGTTCGTTCTTCGAGTCGATTTCCATTTGTTCCCTCTCTTCCTGTTCCCGGTTCAATTCCACCTGTTAGATATCCACCATCTCGCAAATTGTGGATATTGTTGGCTGCAACAAATCTTGATTAGCAATCAGGTAGTTTAAGTATTTTTCAATTTGACTTTGATATTTGCGATCGCACAAACTCTAGAATTTCTGCAAAAACACCAGATTGTCGCTTTTAATTGACAAACATTTAATTTTAGCATAACTATAGACGAATTTTCGGCATTACATTAATATCAACAGTATTGCTGTCTTCTCGCAAATGGCGCAATTCCTTAGCATAATCGAATACTTGGCTGCTGATTTCAACTCATAATTTCTTTAACTTCGCGAGTTTAATTTCTCGATTTGGTTCCGCTTTTATTTGAGTGAACTCGGGCAGCTTTCTTTCTAATTCGCTGGCTATTTTCTGCCCTCGGTGCTCGACCTTCGAGGTCAAAAAGAGCGATCACCTCCGCGTTGAGAAAAAGACATAAAGTGCGCTCGACCTTTCCATCCCAAAATGCGATCGCCCTTCTCATTCCACTCATGTCGATCGCCCCATTACCTATAATTTTAATTAGCATCCTTTCCCCCCCTTAAGCAGGGCTGGGGGGGTGAGAGATGCGAGGGTAGCGAGGCTTAAAGCGATCGATAAACGCGATAATTAATCTCGGGGAAGATGTTATCTATCTCTTCTACCTTCTCCAACCAACCGGAATCGACTTTGCCTTCTTTGACTTCATCGTACAGTTTGTGAAAGCGCATTAAGTGCGATCGAGTCCGCCGCACTGCATAGGGCACCATCGTCCCTGTACGCATGATAAATGCCCAGTCAGAAGATTGAGCTAGCAGCACTTCCCGCGCCGCTTGGTTCAAAGCCCGCCACTGCAATTCATCCGCAGGTTCCATGCTTCCCAACTCAATCATCCGTTCCGCAGCTTTGTGCAAGTGCGGGTAAATCCAAGCATTGGTATCGTTCAGCCAATACTCGTGGAAACCCCGGAAACCCCAACTCGACTGAGACGGGCGGCACACTTGCTGAGTCGGATTTCCCCGCAAATAATCGGCTAAGTGCGTCATCTCGTAGGTATTTTGGTCGTACCAACTCTTGCGGAACAGGTAATCTAAGAACCAAGGCCCTTCGTACCACCAGTGACCGAAAAGTTCGGCGTCGTAAGGTGAAACAATAATCGGCGGACGCTGCATAATGCCGTTGAGGTGTTCGACTTGGCGTTCCCTGTTGAAAGCAAAGTTGCTGGCGTGTTCGGCTGCTTTTTCCCTTGCCCAGTAAGGATCGTACAACTGTTTATCGCCTAAACCCAATCCGCGACCGGTGATTTTGTGATATTTAATCCCGGTATTTTTCCGCTGGCCGTTGGGCATGATGTAGGGCTTAATGTAATCGTAGTCAGCTTCCCAGCCCAAATCTTTGTAGAATTCCCGGTATTCGGCCGCGCCTGGATAGCCGACTTCGGAAGACCAAACCTGCTGCGATGATTCGTGATCCCGACCGAAGGCTGCTACTCCGCATTCGGTGAAAATTGGGGCGTAGCTGCCGTAGCGGGGACGCGGGCGGGCGTAGAGGATGCCGTGGCCGTCTGTGAGAAAGTAGCGGAGGCCTGCGTCGGCTAACATCCGCTCTAAGCCCTCGTAGTAGGCGCATTCGGGCAGCCAAATGCCTTTTGGTCGGCGACCGAAGTTTTCTTCGTAGTTGTCGCAGGCTACTTGAATTTGCGCCCAAACTGCCTCGGGGTACATTTTCATCAGCGGTAAATAGCCGTGGGTGGCGCCGCAGGTGATGATTTCGAGGTTGTTGGTGTCTTGAAATTGTTTGAAGGCTTTTACTAAATCTCGATCGTACCTCTCCCAAAAGTTGCGAACTTGAGAGAAGTGGGAGGCGTAATGTTCTGCTAAATAGCGGAGGTGACCGTTTCCGCTGTTGTGTTCGATTTCTAGATCTGCTAATTCTTCAAGTTTAGCCAAGTGGTCGTCGAAGCGGTCTTGCAGCAAGGGGTCGCGCAGCATGGCCACCAAGGGCGGCGTCATGCTCATGGTAATTTTAAAGTCAATGCCGTCGCGCTTGAGCCCTTCAAAGACTTGCAGCAGGGGAATGTAAGTTTCCGCGATCGCCTCAAACAGCCATTCTTCTTCTAAAACGTAGTCGCTTTCGGGGTGGCGGACAAAAGGCAAGTGGGCGTGGAGAACGAGGGCGAGGTAGCCAATAGTCATAGTGATTTGGATGCCGTAGTTATTAACTGACGCCAGTTAGGGACAGCTTTAAAATATTTTAAGATTTTATGCTGAAATGGGACGCACAAAGTGCCGTGTTTTTTTAATTGCCTTTCTCTAACAAACTAAATGTCAGCAAATTCTGATTTTCTGCTTGCTGTCGGATTAGGGCTGCTGCTGTTTGAGAGTCTACTGGCTTTGAGAAAAAGTATCCCTGGGCGTACTCGCATTTTAATCCTTTGAGTATAGATAGTTGCGAGGCTTCTTCGACTCCTTCGGCTACTACATCCATGCCTAAATTGTGCGACAAAGTAACGATCGATCGCACAATTTCTGTGGGGTCAATGGCTCCTTTACCGAGGTCGAAATCACCTCCCATTCTGCTAACAAAAGAGCGGTCTATTTTTAAGGTATTGGTGGGGAAGCGGTGCAGGTAGGAGAGGGATGAATAACCGGTGCCGAAGTCGTCAATGCACAAGTGTATATTTCGGGATCTGAGCTGCACCAGCATTGCTGTTACTGATTCGGAATTTTCTATGAGTACGCTTTCGGTAATTTCTAGTTTTAAACTGCTGCCGTCGAGGTGACTTTCTGCGAGAACTTGGTCGATGTATTCGATTAAATCTGGCTGAGAAAACTGTTTGACTGAAAGGTTGACGCTGACGCTCAAAGGCGGGTTGCTTGGAAATAGCTGCTGCCACTGGCGGATTTGCTGGCAAGCTGTGCGCAGTACCCAGCGGCCGAGGGGTACGATCAAGCCGGTTTCCTCGGCGATTGTGATGAATTCGCCGGGGGAAACTAAGCCGCGTTCTGGATGCTGCCAGCGCACGAGGGCCTCAAAACAGGTAATTGTGCTGTTGGCGATCGACACGATTGGCTGGTAGTGAATGATAAACTGGGGCGCTGCGGATAAGGGAGGTAAGGCTGATTCGGGGGATGAGGGAAAGTCTTCTTCTCTGGCGGGGTCTCTAATTGATTCGATCGCCCGTCGCAGGTCGTTTTCTAGCTGCAACAGCCGCAAAGCGTGGGCGTGCATGGAACTGTTGAAAACTTCGTGTCGGGCTCGGCCGAGTTCTTTGGCGCGGTACATTGCTGTGTCGGCGTCGCGCAGCAGGGTTGTCGGTTCCAGGTATTCGCCAGAACTCAAAGCTATGCCGATGCTGGCGGTGATAAATACTTCGTGTCCGTCTAGAACGATGGGCGAGGTGATTTTCTTTTGCAGGCGGTTGACAATGGTGGTAGCTTCATTTAGGCCGTCGATGTCTTCGAGCAACAGCACGAACTCGTCTCCTCCGAGGCGGGCCACTGTATCTCCGGCCCTGAGACAAGCTTCCAAACGCCGCGCGATCGCGACTAGCAGTTGATCGCCGATGGCGTGGCCGAGGGAATCGTTGACTACTTTAAATCTATCTAAATCGAGAAACAGCACGGCAAACAAGTAGTCTTTGCGCCGTTTTGCCAACCTCAGAGCGTGTTCCAGCCGATCGGTAAATAGCGATCGGTTGGGCAATCCGGTGAGCGCGTCGTGAAAAGCGTCGTGCAGCAGTTGTTCCTCGGCGAGTTTGCGCTGAGTGATGTCGTGACAGTTAATCACGATTCCCTTGACTGCGGGATCGTAGAGCAAGTTGGTGGCTACAGCTTCTACATAACACCAAGAACCGTTGCGGTGGCGGACTCGGTACTCAACTGGGCACTGGCTTCTTTTGGGGTTTCTAATGGCTTTGTGGAGGGTTTCGGCGATCGCGGCGCAGTCGTCGGGGTGAACTATGTCTAAGGCGCTGCGCCCGATCGCCTTGTGGGGCGCGTATCCTAAAATTCGCTTGACAGAAGGGCTGATGTAGCGGAAGATTCCATCGCCGTCGAGAATGATCGTGATGTCTGTAGCGTTTTCAATCAGCGATCGAAATCGCTGTTCGCTTTGCCGCAGGGCTGATTCGGCTTCTTTGCGATCGCTGATGTCGAGAGCTACTCCGTCTACAATTATGTCGCCGTTTTCGTTCTTGGAAAATCTGGCGCTGTCTTGCACCCACTTGACCTCCCCAGATCTCAGAACGATCCGGTACTGGCGATCGCAGGGCCAAAGACTCGCTCTCGATGCTGCTACGCTGCTGTCACACGAGCTTTTGTCATCTGGATGGATGATTTCCGTCAAGAGTTCCGGGCGCTTCATTACTTCTTCGGCAGCGATCCCAGTAACTTCGCGCACGCCCGGACTGATGTAGGGCATAGACATTGTGCCGTCTGGATGAAGCACGGTGCGGTAAACTGAGCCGGGAATGTTGGCTGCCATTGTGGCTAGCTGCTGCTGGATGCCGCAGACTGCTGCTTCGGCGCGCTGGCGTTCTGCGAGTTCGGTTTGGGCTTGTTGGTAGAGTTCGGCTTGGTGGATCGCGATCGCGCACTGATCGGCTATGGCTTTGAGTAGCGACAGTTCTTCGGCGCTCCAAGAGCGCGCCCGATCGCACTGATAGAGAGCAATTCCTCCCAAAAATGACTGCTGGTAGAGCAGCGGCGCGATCGCGACGGCGCGAAACCCTACAAAATCTGCTGATGCTTGCAGGGACGGGCACAGGGTCGATAACTCGTCGAGGGCCAGGGTTTCCCCGGCCGCGAGCCCGGAGTGGTAGTGCTCGGCCAATTCGCAATTTAGCCCGACGAGCCGTTCTCTGTCGGCTGCTTTACTGATGTAGCGAACTCTGATGCCGCCTTCGGCATCTGGCTGCAAGATCGCGCAGGCGCTGATTTCGAGAGCTTCGTGCAGTTGATCTGCGGTGGTTTGGAGCACTTCGTCGAGTACAAGGGTGAAGCGCATGGCTTGGAGGATGCGGTTGACGATCGCTTCTCGCTGAGCTTGCCGCTGAATTTGGGCGATCGCTTCTTGCTGCTGGCGGCGCATTTTGTATTCTTGGAGCGATCGTTCTAAGACTGTTGGCAACCTAAACAGCCGCCCCTTTAATACGTAATCGGTCATTCCGGCTTTGATGCACTCAACTGCCGCTTCTTCTCCCAAACTTCCGGTTACTAAAATAAATGGTATGTGTTGCCCTAATTCCTGCATTAATTTCAACACTTCTAAACCGTTGAAGCCGGGGAGGCGGTAATCTGATAGTACAGCATCGTACTTGCAATTTTCGAGTAATTTTCTGCACTCTGTTGCTGTTTCGGCAGTGTCGCACTTAAATTTTACTCCCCCCGCATCTAAGGCGAGCATTATTAACTCGATATCTTCTGCCATGTCTTCGACAATCAACAATTTTAATGTTGATTCCGCTACCATTTTTAGTAGATAGTTGGTCGGAATTATATCTAACATAAGGTATTCGGAAGTTTTTAATTTGTTGTTTGTGTTGTTGCTAAATGTCATTGTTTAAATTTAGTTTTGTTAATTTTAACTCAAATTTTTTAGTTGTTTTTAGTAAAATTAATTATATGCTCTACTCTCCAGACCTTTATTTAGCACCCGGCGGGGCTGAGCGAACCGATTGGGGAGCCTCACAATGGGAGCATCTGACTTTTGCACCCAAGCTAGAAATTGGAGTTTTGAGGCAGGAGGCAGAAGGAAAGAGGAAGAAGGAAGGAGCCAGAAGAACTGTTTTCACAAATATGAGATGCTCCAATCCCAATTCTATAAAAAGCGTTTTTTAGGAGTGCGAGCATCTTGCACAGTCTAGAGTGTTCGCTGCGAGCTCTCACAGCGAACACTCCTGTGAAACCAAAATTCGGATGCTCTGACAGATTGTGACTTCTTTAAGTGTATAATAGTTTTAAATTTTGCATTTAAAACTCTAATAAAGTTAACTTACGAATCTATATTGGCGTTTGAGATTGTTTGCCCTAGTCTAAAATAAAACGTGGCTCCTTGACTAGGTACGCTTTCTGCCCAAATCGTGCCGCCGTGACGATGAATAATCCGCTGGACGATCGCCAAACCGATGCCCGTACCTTCAAATTCTCTCTGGGAGTGCAGCCTCTGAAAGGCTCCAAACAGCCGATCGGCATATTCCATCGGAAAACCCACACCGTTATCCTTGACAAAAATCGTTCCATCGGGTAAACCCTCAATAACTATTTTAGCCGGAGTGCGTCCGCGGCTGAACTTGACGGCGTTGCTAATCAAGTTGCTGAACACCTGTTGCAGCAAGGTTGGATCTCCCGTTACCGTCGGCAAGTTTCCGACGGTAAATTCAACGCTGTGGGGAGTTTGGGCCGGATCTCCGACACTGGGAGGTTTAGTCAATTTAATCGCAGTTTGTACCAAACGGGTCAGATCGATCGGAATGTGCATCAACTCGGTGCGAGCCACCCGCGACAAGGCGAGCAAACCGTCAATCAACAGGCTCATTTTTTGGCTGCTGTCTTCAATTATTTCGATATAGTGAACTATTTTACGATCGCTCAAAGCATCTGTTGATTCTAACCGCTGCTTTAAGGCATCCACAAAACCTGAAATGTGTCGCAAAGGTGCGCGCAAGTCGTGGGAAACTGAGTAAGAAAAAGATTCTAATTCTTGATTGGCAGCTTCTAATTGCTCTGTGCGTTCTGACAAAGCTTGTTTTGTCTCTACCAACTCAGTGACATCGCGAGCAGTGCCAATTAAAGCATAAACCTCGCCGTTGAGATTTCTCATCGGAATTTTAAACGTGTCGAAGTAAGCATTGCCACCCGGTATCACCACAAATTTTTCCTGGTAGTGCAGAGTTTTGCCGGATTCAAATACCTGCAAATTTTCCCGGCAAAATCGTTCTGCGATCTCGCTGGGATAGCACTCAAAAATAGTTTTGCCCTGCATCTGCTGCCTGCTGTCGAGTCCGGAAAATTCGACAAGGGGATGGTTGACAAAAGAGAAGCGCATATTGTCCCGTTCTACAACATAAATGCAGTCCGGTAAAGTATCAAAAAAAGTCTCTAATTCTGCGGTACGCTGCGCGACTTGAGCTTCTAAAGTTTCGTTGAGTTCTTTGAGTTCAGCTTCTACTCGTTTGCGTTCGGTGATATCTTGACCAATGCTGATACACCTGCCGTCGGAAAGGCGAACATTTGCCCAAGAAGTATCGATTATTCGCCCGTCTCTAACTTGTGTTTTGAAGTCGCTCCAGTTCTGATTGGCTGCTTGGATTTCATCCAAAACGTATTGACGGTATTCTGACTGCGGATAAAATTCGGCAAAGATATCGCGGTCTTTAATTTCTGCCAAACTCCAGCCGAGCACTTGTTCCCAGTGGCGGTTTACCCAGTTTATTTGACCGTTTTTGTCTAATAACGCCAGCATGATCGGCACGTTGTCGAAGATAGTTTGCAGCAGTTCTTTTTGCTGTTTTAATGATTCTTCGGCTTGTTTGCGATCGCTGATGTCGAGTACGGAACCGATAATTTGCCTCATTTGTCCGTCTGGGGTTCTTTTGAAGATTGTAGACCGAGCGTGTACCCAGCGCCATTCCCCATTTTTGTGTTTTATTCTGTAGTCTATGTCATCGGTTTCATAGGGATTGCTGCTGTGTTTGAGCCGCTCCATACCTGTAATTAACTTTAACAGATCCTCGGAATGAACTAAGTTAGCGATAGCATCTGTACCGAAATTTTGCCATTCTTTGGCAGTGTAGCCGAGTATGGCTGTGACAGATTCATTTGCATAAACAGTTTTGTTTTCTACTGCATCGTAAATGTAGAGAAAGTTCGGGATAGTTGTCAAAATGCTCTCTAAAAGTTGTTGATGTTGTTGCAGTTCCGATTTTGCTTGTTTGCGATCGCTTAAGTCCAGCACGAAACTGACGCCTAACTGCTTTGTTCCTTCTAAAAATGAGCTGCCCAGCATCACCGGAACGCGACTACCATCGGAGCGTATAAATTCTTTTTCAAAGGGAACAACCGTATTTCTAGCCTTCAGTTCGGCAACTTTTTCTGTATCTAAACCCACGTATTCTGGTGGTGTCATTTCTTGCCAGTTAATTCTTCCTGAAAGCAGATCGTCCCGCGTATAGTTTACCGAGTTTAAAAACGCGGCATTCGCATCTGTAATGCTGCCGTTAAGGTTCCAAAAAATTAGGCCGATCATGTTAGAATCAACTACAACTCTAAATTTTGATTCGCTTTGCCGCAACTGGGATTCGACTTGTTTTAGCTCTGTGATGTCGCGGGCGATCGATAAAACAGTTTTTACTGAATTGTCTTCAGCAAACTCGGGAATGACTCGACAGTGGTAATGTTTTATGCCCTCGGAAGTGGGAATCTCAAATTCTATGGTTTCTTGTTGGCCGGTGCCAAAAACTTTCAGCAAAGTCTCGTCCCACAGGTCGCACAAGTGGGGTGGCATTCCTGATTGTCTGTTGCTTTTGCCAATCAATTCTGCGGGGGTTTTTCCGGTTGCTGATTCTACTGCGTGGTTGATGTAAAGGTGGCGGAATTCTCGATCGAACCGGGCGATGATATCAGGCGCATTTTCGGCTAGGGCGCTGAAAGCTTGTTCGCGCTGGTGCAGTTCTTCTTGAGTGCGGTGGTATTCGGTTAAGTCTCTGGCAAAAGAGAGAATTGAAACTACGGTTCCCGATTCATCGATTAGTGCAGAATTGTACCATTCGCAGTAAATTACCGAGCCATCTTTGGTATGGTTGCGGTTGTGGCTAATGTTGCGCGGTTCCCTGCCCTGTAACAGTTGATTTGTGACGGCGCACACTTGCTCGAAGTCTTCTTGATGAACTATTGACCATTCGTGCCAGTCTTTGCCGATTACTTCTGCTGCACTCCAGCCAAAAATTTGTTCTGCCATTGGCGACCACCGCACTATCCGAAATTTCCTGTCCCACTCTATAACTGCCATTGGCGAGTTTTGTAGGTGCAATTCCAGCCGCGAGTTGGTTTGTTTTATCTTACTTTGAAGTTGCTGGCGGAGTTGCTTAGCCTCGGCAAAGCGGGCCGTAATTTCCTGTGTGTTTGCTGAGCCGGCGTTGGCAATGCGAGCAATGGTTTCTGCTGTTTGTTTTTCGAGTTCGTTCCAAGCTAGTTCGAGAGCTGATTCCGCCTGCTCTAGCTCAGTGATGCTGTTCTGAAACAGTTTGGCACTTTCAACTGGAATTTCAGGCATATTTTTGACACTTAGGCAAGTGTTACTTTTACAATTCAAAATAAAAGTTTAAAAATTAAAAATATGTAATTGTTATGTCAAATTATACATTTTTAATTTTTAATTTGTGCCCAAAGCCGATCGTTGTCGGCGGGCGGTGCTATTAAAGACTGCCACTAAAAGGGTCTGGCGTGCAGATCGGCAATTGTGGTCGATAGATCTAAAACTTTCCTAGGCAAGGGTGTGGGCGGGAGCTGGCGCTAAATATATTTTTGCACAGGGTTGTTGTTTGGAGGCGATCGAACGGATATCGGCGTGGCTCAGGGCGTGGGTCGATCGCGAATTTGTAGCAGGGCGTTATGTGTGCCGATTCCGATTGGTCTCAACTTAACCTGCTTTCCCAAAGTGTGGCAGGGGGTGAAACCCCCTGCCGCACTGCGGGTTTGACGTGCTTGTTGAGACAAATGAAACCGCCCCTAGCTACAAATAATCTCCAATCGGTTTGGTAAATAAAAAGCTAAAATAAAATCTAAAGTTATTCAGTCTTTTAAGTCGCTTATGACTGCTGCTGCACCCTCTTCGATAAAAAACCAAACTCAGTACGAAGCCATTATCGGTCTCGAAACTCATTGTCAATTGAGTACGAATACTAAAATTTTCTCCAGTTCTTCTACAGAATTTGGCAATGCCCCAAATACTAACATTGACCCAATTTGTATGGGAATGCCTGGAGTGTTGCCAGTATTAAATCAAAAAGTGCTCGAGTATGCCGTGAAAGCAGGGCTGGCTCTCAACTGCTCCATCGCACCTTACAGTAAGTTTGACCGCAAGCAATATTTCTATCCCGATTTGCCGAAAAATTATCAAATTTCTCAGTTCGATTTGCCGATCGCTACTAACGGTTGGCTAGAAATTGAACTGGTGGACGAGACGGGAAATTCTACTAGAAAAAAAATCGGTATCACTCGCCTGCACATGGAGGAAGATGCCGGAAAATTGGTTCACGGCGGCAGCGATCGGCTGAGCGGTTCTACTTATTCAATGGTGGATTACAACCGCGCCGGTGTGCCTCTAATCGAAATTGTTTCGGAACCGGATTTGCGATCGGGCGCGGAAGCTGCCGAATACGGTCAAGAATTGCGCCGGATCGTGCGCTACATCGGTGTTGGCGACGGAAATATGCAGGAAGGGTCGCTCCGGTGCGACGTGAATATTTCGGTGCGCCCCGTTGGCAGAAAAGAGTTCGGCACTAAGGTGGAAATTAAAAATATGAACTCTTTTAATGCGATCGAACGGGCGATCGATTACGAGATCGAGCGGCAAATTCAAGCTGTGGAGAATGGCGAAACCATCGTCCAAGAAACGCGGCTTTGGGATGAAAACAGGCAGTGTACTTTCAGTATGCGGATTAAGGAAGGTGCGAGCGATTACCGGTATTTCCCCGAACCGGATTTGCCTCCGATCGAAGTTTCGGCCGAGCAATTGCAGGATTGGAAAGCTCAACTGCCGGAATTGCCGGCCCAAAAGCGCCATCGCTACGAAACCGAGCTCGCTCTTTCTCCCTACGACGCGCGGGTGCTGACTGACGACAAAGCGGTGGCGGAGTATTTTGAAAAATCGATCGCCGCCGGTGCTGTGCCCAAACAAGCTGCCAATTGGGTGATGGGCGATATTACTGCTTATCTGAAAAATGAAAAGCTGGCGATCGCAGAAATTCCTTTCCAACCGCAGGATTTAGCCGAACTGCTGGCGCTAATTGATGCCGGCACGATCAGCGGCAAAATCGCTAAGGATATTTTGCCCGAGTTGCTCGCTAACGGTGGTTCTCCTCAGAAGTTCGTAGAAAGCAAGGGTTTGATTCAAATTTCGGATACTGGGGCGATCGATCGGGCGATCGATGCCGTGTTGGCGGCCAATCCCAAGGAGCTCGAACAGTACCGAGCGGGCAAAACTAAGCTGCTGGGCTTTTTTGTCGGCAAGGTGATGAAGGAAACGGGCGGCCGCGCCGATCCCAAATTGACCAATGAGCTGCTCGTGGCGAAGCTTAACGGCCCAGGCTAAGCGATCCTTAAGGGGGTCTTGTAGCGGATACAGCGGCGCGCGATCGGTTTTCCTCGATCCCGCCGCCCTCTCGCCTTTGGCGCTGTATGATAACTTTATAATTTAATCTACATTTCTTTACCTGATTTTTACATTTAGGGGTTTCACCCCTCATCCCGCTTGTGTTATATTGTGTTATGTAGATGCACCCTGATGGCAGAGAGAGTTACTTAGGTAGCTCTCTCTTTTTTTGTCTTTTTTTTTCTCGGGCACGGGTGTAAAAATAAGGATGCGGGATCGCAAGAAGGACACGTCCCTAACAGGTGTAAGTTTGTTTACAACGGATGAAGTCGCCTTCCGGGGCGAACATCAAGGTTAGAGTCGATAGAGACGTTTCCACCTCTACCTCTATTAGAGATCTCCAATAATTTCCAACCTATTTCGCTAAAGCACTTCCGACACCAATAGATGAGTTAAAGGCACTTGGCAAAACTCAGCTAGAAATATTTTTGGCAAGTTACACCCCAATATTCGACAAGTCAGTATGTGAAACTATCAACTTTCTGCTGTCAGGTGATGAGTTTAATAAATATAAATTGCGGACACATCTGCAAGACAATTACAGGATTAGCCCTAGTACAGTACGGCGGAAATAAACAGACCATATTCGTGGGAAAATAAATAGTCGGCTTAAAAACCGTTTCGGCGAACGTATCAAGGAATCACGGTGTGCCTAAGTTAACTCCTAAAACATTAAATTTAAGCGATGACGAGCGAACTCAACTTCAAAAGTTGAGCGACAGACACAACACGCCACAACAGATAGCCTTACGAGCGAGAATAATTCTCATGGCATCTGATAGCCAAAACCATCGTGAAATTGCCCGAAGTTTAGATATCAATAGGCAAATGGCCCGTTTATGGCGAAATCGATGGCTGGAGACCGACGGCAAGGACTTATCGATTTTGCAAAGATTACAATATCAAGAGCGTGTGGGTGCACCAGTAAAATTTAGTATGGAACAAATAATCGAGTTGTTTGCACTGGCGTGTTCGTCACCAGAAGATTACGGCAGGCCAATAAGTCACTGGACATCTAGAACACTGGCAGATGAAATCATGAAACAAGGCATTATTGAAAGCATATCTGTCCGCCATGTGGGAAGATTACTAGAAGAAGCAGAAGTTAAACCCCACCAGACTCGCTACTGGTTAACCCCCCCCTGAAGACGCAGAATTTGACGCAAAAGTGGAAGATATTACTGGTTTATACATGAGTGCGATTGAGCGTCATCTTCAGGGGGAACGCACAATATCCATTGATGAGATGACAGGTATTCAAGCGAGTGAGCGCTTACAAAAAGACTTGCCAATGCGACCAGGCAAAGTCGCAAGAAGGGAATTTGAGTACATTCGTCACGGCACACAAAGCTTAATTGCTAGCTTCGATGTTGCCACGGGTCAAATTATCGAGCCGACTTGTGGAGATACCAGAACAGAAGTTGATTTTGCTCTTCATATTCGTCGAACGATTGAAACTGACCCTGATGCCCAAAAATGGCATTTGATTATGGATTGCCTGAACACTCATCAGTCTGAGTCCCTGGTTCGTTTGGTTGCAGAAACAGAAGGTTTGGATATTGACTTGGGTATTAAGGGGAAAAGTGGCATCCTTAAATCAATGAAATCTCGCACTACTTTTTTGAATGACCCCGCACACCGAATTGTTTTCCATTACACACCGAAACATTCTTCATGGCTCAATCAAATTGAGATTTGGTTCAGTATTTTGGTTCGCCAGTTACTAAGAAGAGCAAGTTTCGTCAGTGCCGATGATTTGAAAAATCGAATCCTGAATTTTATCGACTACTTTAATCACACAATGGCTAAACCTTTTAAGTGGACATATAAGGGCAAAGTTTTGGCTATTTAATGGTCGGCTTATTTTCGCCGTGCTGTACTAGAAACGCCAATAGGGTCATATCAGCAGCTAAGGACGCTGTTGACAGTGGCACGTCAGGTCGGATTTTACACATTAAAACCTTAGAAAGCAAACCCAAATCTTGTACATATTAGCTGAACAAAGCCGAAAGTCAACTGAAAAAGGCTCGAAAATTTTATGCGGTAAAAAGTTTGCTTAGTAGTAAAAAGGTTGCAGTTGCGTGTTCAGGGTAAGAGCATCTTAATCAGGCTTGACACAAGCATTTGAGAATCTGCATCATATAGTCATCATTCATCGCAGCTCGTTTCTTTTTTTGTCGCACACTACGCTCCTTGAGTCGTTTCTTGATTGATGGCATTAAGTGCCATTCGTCTTAGAAGAGCCAAGTTCTGAGGGCTGTTTAACGACCGAATGCGACATTGGTCTTCATTAAAAGTGACATCTAAAGTCCAATGAACTTGGTTTTCAATACCCCAATGTTGACGAATTACACGACCATTAAGCTGAGCATCCACTGGTAAAGAACTTAGGTAAAACTGTACCTCTTGAGTCGTTTTGTTCCAAAGATGACGGACTCGTTCTACAAAAACAATCGTCTGAATATCTGTCCATTGTTCTTGTTTATAAAGCCCTCCTAATGCCGCCAGGGTAAACGCATCTAAATTAAGTTGACAAAAAATCATATTTGTGCCTGAGCTAGTATCTGAGAAAACCATTCTT
>NZ_JAUBQD010000149.1:0-1774 GCF_036701085.1 Microcoleus sp. Pol7_A1 | reverse complement strand
ACTCATTATCAGATATTTGATTTCCCCAAGCTTCACAGTTATGGTAAATTCTCACAAATCATATAGGATTGCTATAGATGACTACAATATTAGGAAAACCTTCAGTAAATCCAAAGTTCTCTGTTGCAAAGGAGCCGGCATCGTCAGCTTGTCGAAACTAACTGAAACCAGACGCAATTTAGGCTAGACTTGATTTTTAGCGATTGTCGATAAATTTGTTATTAACGTCCTAAAATTTAGAAGTGGAAAACCCTCAAAAGTACATTTTGTTGAAGCTTTCCGTTTTGCTGGAGTGGATGGCTTGACCGGAACAACCACTGGCCCCGAATCAGAAGCATTCAGCCGCTCCTCATCCTCGAACAACGACGACGGACGGTAATCGTTGACACATAAGCCCTTCTACGTAATAAGCTAACACACATAAAAACAGGTGTGCAAGCACCACCAGAAGTTGTATCGCTAGCAACAACACCCACAGCATCACTAATAGCGAAAACACCGCCCACACAACCGGCACAGGAAACTGCATTGCCAACTCCAACACCACCGCAGCCGAAGCATCGGCACCAGAACCAGTTTCCATTCAATAGACCTCTTGCGAAAGTGCGATTCTCAGTAAAATAAAAGAAAAAATTACCTTAATAATATGAATTACGAACAATTACAAAAGTTAACCCCAAAGACTTTAAACGCTACTGTGGAGTACATCAAGAGACATTCAAACAGATGGTAAAAATAGTCAAAGCGGAAAAAATACTTCAAAAAAAATCAGGAAGACCAAGTAAATTGTGCGTAGAAAACCAAATCTTAATGACATTATCCTATTTGCGAGAATATCCTACTTTTTTTCATCTGGGAATTAAATGGGGTATTAATGAATCAAATGCTTATCGAATTGTAATTATAACTGAGAAAGCTTTAATAATTCAAATTTATTTAATTTGCCAGATAAAAATATATATATTTATCAATTTCAAATTCAGGAGATAGAAACTGTAGCGGTGGATGTGTCAGAACATGAAATAGAGCGTTCCCAAAAAAAGCAAAATAAATATTATAGTGGCAACCAAAAATATCATACAATAAAATCGCAAGTTTTAGCCAACACAAAAAGTACCGAAATAATATGTACAGCTTTTAGTAACGGGAAAACGCATGATTTTAGTTTGTTTAAAAAAAGCAATATCGGGATGAATGAAGAACTTGAATTTTGGGGCTATCGAGGTTATCAAGGAATCAAAAAGATTCATACTAATAGTAGAACATTGCTCAAAAAAATAATAAATAAAAAACTGAGTCAAGCCGAAAAAGTTTTGGTAGTGCTAAACAAGTAATGATGTGTTGTAGTGATGGATAAAATACCAAATGGCACCAATGTGATTTTCCAAGGACTTAGAAAAGGATAAAGTTTTTCGCACTAACCGAGACACCCGTTGTCTAAGGGTGTTGTTGAATCGTTCAATGTAACTGGTGAGAGCCCGTTTCCTTGCCGACGGCTCGATGTCGTTTGCTTGGCAGCACAGCGGCGTAAGCTGCCCAAAAATCGGTGTAGGCAACGGCGCATTGTCATTCTTACTGGCGGTAAGGATTTCCATAATTCTTTCTAAGGCGGCCGAGTCTCTTGCCCCAATGTAAACCCCGACAATTTCACGGGTCTTAACGTCTAAGGCTAACCATACCCACTGTTTATTGCTTTTATCCCACATTCCGCAGGTGCGCTCGCGCGCTCAAGTATTTTTAAAAGATGAGCAATATTGAAGCGTCTGATATTAGA
>NZ_JAUBQD010000080.1:0-27489 GCF_036701085.1 Microcoleus sp. Pol7_A1 | reverse complement strand
TATGAATTACGCACTTGATTTAGCTAAATACTTAATCTTATCATGTTTTAGGTTGAAATTAAGATGCGTTTACCCTGTATTTGGTTGGAGTTCTAAGGATTAGGGCAGAGGTCAAACAAATTCCCCTGCTGTGGTTGTTCAACATTGGCTGATTGCTGATGGTCAAATATGCGTTGCTTCACTTGGAGTAGCGCTTCAGCACTCATCACCAAGTGAGGATGGCGCGTTACATTCCTCTGACGGATTTGAGAGATTAGATAAGAGTTCCAGTTGTGGTTATATTGGAACGAAATATTGAGCGTAATAATTGAATTATTTTCCCCACTTGTATTATAATTAAACTCAAGAATTAATATTAATTAATTAACGGGGCTTAAACAAAAAAATAGTGATCTGCATGGTACGAGTTTGATGCAGACAAAGCTAGTTTGGGCTTTGGTTGGGCTTGAAATTTGTTTAAGTCCCGCTAAGGCAAAACGCCAGAGTTCGATCGACTTGTCAAGTGCCTCATTGAGATAAAACCTTGGAAAATCGAGATATGATGCAGGCGGCCGCACCCTACAACTACAAAGAGTGACAGTTAGCCTCAGCCCAGGGAATAAAATTTTTCGTTTCAATTTCTGGCTGTCAGTGGGAAAGTGGGGATTTCGGTTGCAGATTCTGGCAGAGGGGGGCGCAGACAAAGATAAACTAGCGGCCCTAACAGCGGAACTAGAGAGACTGCCCAAAAAATGCGATCGTCCGCAAGTCCGCGGCGTGCCATGTCGTCTCCCAGAAGTGAGGGAAATATTACAGCCATCAGACAACAATCCCAAGTTATTAAATGCACAAAAGGAATTGACTGCCACTGCCTGACATAATCTCCCCAATCTCCATTTAACCAAGCCCAAGCTAACAGCCAGATAGTAGTTAGTAAAAGTACAATGCCTGTCCAGCGAGAGTCTGATATTTTGAGCAACATATCTTTGCGGCCGGAAAATTTTGGCTGGGGCTGGCGGAGGAGTAAGTAGGGAATTAAGCCGATGATGCCGGCGCCGTTGGAAGCGAGGAAAGCAGGCCAAGCGGATATATTTTGGGTTTTCTCGTCAATGAATAGGAGGCAAGCGTAGACCATCGGCCACACTCCCATGAGAGCGAATATGGTGACAAGGTAGGGGTTAATTCCTTCTAGCTGCAACTTGAGCATTTTTTCCATAACTGTTAACGTTCCGGGCCGATCGAGAGGAGCTAGCAGCAAGGTGTAGGCAGTAAATGTTGCCCACAGCAACCACAAAAACATTTTTGTTTTCATCAGATATAACGAGTAGTAGAAGCCGACTAAAGTAAATTATGGTAAAGTAGCCGCCGAGTTACCGCCGTCTATCTTAGGTGATAAGCAGTTCGATTGAAACAGCGGCTGCAAACCCCGTTTTAGTTCGGGAATGAAAGGCTCTACAGCAGGCGATCATTACTTTAGGCAGACGCAGGAGCCACGTCAGGAGAGATACATTTTAAAGAATCGGTTGTTTTTATTACAAAACCCCTTAGCAAAGGAGTTTCAGCGGTGAACTTAATATCTGTAGAGGAACTCAAAGCGCTGGTACAACAATCTCCTGGATTGTGCGTTTCAATTTATATGCCAGTCGCTCAAGGAACAGAAATTCAACAAAACCCGATTCGGTTCAAAAATTTAATCAGAGAGGCTGAAGACAAAATAGTAGAGTACGGATTTGACAAAAAAGAAGCTGCCCAATTGCTAGAGCCAGTCCGAGCAGAAATTGACCAGGAAAACTTTTGGGAAAATCAAAGCAACCTGCTGGCGATTTTTGTCGGTTCGGGATTTTTCCGCTACTATACCTGTCCGGTGGATTTTGAGGAATTAGTGGTTGTGAGCGACAATTTTCACGTCAAACCGCTGATGCCTATGCTGACAGGAGATAATTTATTTTATGTTTTAGCTCTCAGTCAGAAGGAAGTGAGGCTGATTGAGTGTACGGCTTACAGTGCTAGGGAAGTTGAAGTTGAAAACTTGCCGAAAAGCCTTGAGGAGGCTCTGCAATATGACCCAACAGCTAAAGATGGTCAGTTTCGGATTGCTACTTCAAAAGGAGGCACTAATAATTCTTTTCAGCAGCCGGGAAGTTTTCACGGTCAAGGAAGTCCAGATCAAGATGAGCGCCAGCACGAAATATTGCAGTATTTCCACATAATCGATGCGGCGCTGCACAATTATTTGCGCAATAAAAAAGCTCCTTTAGTGTTAGCTGGAGTTGAGTATTTGCTCCCGCTTTACCGAGAAGCCAATACCTACCGGCATTTAGTTGAAGAAGGAATTACAGGCAATCAGAAACTTCTCAAGCCGGAAGAGTTGCGGGCCGAAGCTTTACCGCTGGTGGAACCTTTGTTTGTGCAGGCTCAGTCAGAGGCGATCGCACAATACCGCGATCTGACAGGAAGCGATAAAATTTCTGCCGATCTGAAAGAAGCTGTTTCGGCTGCTTATTTTGGACGGGTCGATCGACTGTTTGTTGCTCTTGGCGTTCAGCAGTGGGGTACTTTTAATCCCGATACGAACGCGGTGCAAATCCACCCAGAGGCAGAATTGGGCGACGAAGATTTATTGAATGCGGCAGCAATTCAAACTATTCTCAACGGCGGAACTGTTTACGCGGTACCGCCGGAAAAAGTGCCGGACGAGGCACCTTTAGCTGCTATTTTTCGCTATTAATTTACCAGGTTTAAACCAATGGAATCTACTTCAATGACAAATTCTGACAAACAAAACCAAAGTAGCAGCGGCGATACCGAACGCTGGGCATCTTTAATCGGTGGCGGGGCGCTGGTGCTTTTTGGTTTGTCGCAGCGTTCTTTGAGAGGTGCTTTGCTGGCGGTTGCCGGCGGCAGTTTAGCGGCGCGCGGTATGGGGGTTGTGGAGGGTTTGCAGTCGGCTGCCGATCCGAATCAAAGCATTAAAGTTGAAAAGACGGTGACCATCAACAAACCGGCGGAGGAATTGTACCGTTTATGGCGCAATTTTGAAAATTTACCTCGGTTTATGAAGCATCTCAAACACGTTACGGTCATCGATGAAAAACGTTCTCACTGGATTGCCAGCGCGCCGATCGGCAACAGTGTAGAATGGGATGCAGAAATTGTCCGCGAAGAAGAAAATCGCTTAATTGCTTGGGCGTCTGTGGAAGGAGCTGATGTTGACAATTCAGGCTTTGTGCGCTTTCAACCGGCACCAGCGGGACGCGGTACTGAGGTAAAAGTTGTTATAGAATACAACCCTCCGGGCGGTGCAATTGGTGCTGGTGCTGCTAAACTATTTGGCGAAGCTCCCGAACAGCAAATTGCCAATGATTTACGTCGCTTTAAGCAGTTAATGGAAGCTGGGGAAATAGCGACTACGGAAGGTCAACCTTCGGGCCGCAAGTAATAAGTTAGATAGTGTCCCCGGCTCTAACTAACTTCTTGCACAATTCTCAGAACAGGCAAGATGCCTGTTCCACAAAGAATTAATTTATTGTGGGGTGGGCATCCTGCCCGCCCATCAAAAGCTTATTGAAAATGGTGCAAGATGTTAGTTATATCTGACATCTTGCACCATTCTCAGAACAGGCAAGATGCCTGTTCCACAAAGAGTCAATTTATTGTGGGGTGGGCATTCTGCCCGCTCATAAAAAGCTTAGGGAAAATGGTGCAAGATGTCCGCTCTAAGCATCTTTGTTGTTTACCGGATTAGCTGATGTCATCTCAAGTGGTTTTCGGAAATGCGGGCGCTGAAGGTGCAAGTCGGGGCGGTTGGTTTGCGGGTCACTTTATGACGGCTGAAGATGACCCGCGATCGACTTCTGTTTTAGAGGTAAAATGGGGCACTCACCCCGCCGGAGATTGTCGGACTCAGTGGGCGGTAAATGCGGCAGCCACCACGCTTTCTATCCTGGTAAAAGGGCGGTTTCGCCTGCAATTTCCCGAGCAAGAAATCTTGCTTTCTCGCGAAGGAGATTATGCTCTCTGGCTGCCGGGAGTGCCTCATTATTGGTCTGCGGAGGAGGATTCGGTAATCGTCACTGTGCGCTGGCCTTCCCTACCTGGAGATAGTTCTGGCGTTAAGAATTAACTGTAATTTCGGGAACCAAAACGCGGCCGCTATAACCTGCGCGCTGGTAGCGATCGATCGCCTCCGATGCGATAACACCCGCTTTCCCACTCTCCACCAGCGCTACGCAAGCACCGCCAAAACCTCCGCCCGTCAGCCTTGCGCCGAAGACTCCGGGGATTGACTGCAAGATTGCCGCCAGCGTGTCTACTGCAGGCACCGAAACTTCGTAGTCGTCGCGCTGGCTGGCGTGGGAAGCATTCATTAACTCGCCAAAACGCTCTGCTGGTAAAGATTTTACAGCTTCGAGCACGCGGTTGTTTTCGGTAACGACGTGGCGCGATCGCCTCCTGAGGGGTTCTGGCAATACTTCCACTGCTTGGGGGTCGGCGATATCCCTAAGAGCTTTAACTCCCAATATCCGCGCGGATTCCTCACACTCGGCGCGTCGCTGGTTGTAGCCGCTTCCTGCTGCCAGTTCGTGGCTTTCGCCACTGTCAATTATTAAAATTTCTGTGTTTGTGGGAAAAGGTATCGGGCGGCATTCGAGGCTGCGGGTGTCGATCAATAGCATGGTGTTGGTGTCTGCTAAACTCGACGCCATTTGATCCATGATGCCACAGTTCAAGCCGGCATACCGGATTTCGACTTGCTGTCCGATTTGAGCTAGCCGCACGTCGTCTAGGGGGAGGTTCAGCAGCGCGCGCAGTCCTCTGAGGGTTGCTATTTCTAAAGCCGCACTGCTGGACAAACCGGCTCCGATCGGCACATTCGACGTAATGTAGAGATTTATTGGCGGTATTTTGTATCCTTCTTTTTCTACAAGTCTCAGGCAGCCACAGATATAACTGACGAATTTTTGCGGTATGGTATCGTCGTCTGAAAAATTTATGAGTTCGTCATATTCTGCTGAATAAACATGGTGGCGATCGTCACTGCTCAAGCCGATTTGTACTGTTGTGCGCTGGGGAATCGCGGTTGGAAGTACAAATCCATCGTTGTAATCTGTGTGTTCGCCCAGCAGGTTTACTCTGCCGGGGGCGCTGGCTGTGGTTTTGGGTAATGTACCAAATACTCGTTGGAATTTCATTGTTGGGGAATTGGTAATTGGTTCTTGATTATTTATTATTGGTTATTGGTTATTGGTTGTTTGGAAAAACTGCTATCCGTGTATCCGTGACTTCCGTGTCGTGCTGTTGGTAATTGGGAAGAAATAAATTTATTTTTTATCGTTTGTCCTTATTATAGTGCCCAAGTTTTTTGGTTAATTCAACCCCTGTTAACAAAAATAAACATCACCGCAGGTTGGGAAAAGATATTGAGCTGTGATAGAATGACAGGCTAAGATTTCTCCAACAATTCAAAAAATGCGATCGACCAGACCCCGGAAACAGTTTGCTCAACATTGGCTCAAAAGCGAGAAAGCCTTAGATAAGATTGTGAAAGCAGCTTCTTTGGATGGCGATCGCGTCCTGGAAATTGGGCCGGGTACGGGGATTTTGACTCGGCGCTTGCTGCCTGCGGCTGAGTCTGTTGTTGCTGTGGAGATCGATCGAGATTTGTGTCTCAAGCTAGCCAAACAACTCGGCAAAACCGACAATTTTTTACTGCTGCAAGGCGACATCCTGGAAATGGACTTAGAGGCTGAACTAACGGCTTTTCCCAAATTCCAAAATCCCAATAAAGTTGTTGCCAATATTCCTTATAATATTACCGGCCCGATCCTGCAAAAACTGCTGGGAACGATATCTGTTCCTGCTGCTAAACCCTTCGATTCGATCGTGCTGTTAGTGCAGAAAGAAGTCGCCCAAAGGCTTTACGCTAAACCGGGTTCGACAGCTTTTGGCGCTTTGTCGGTGCGGGTGCAATATTTAGCAGAATGCGAGTTAATTTGCGATGTGCCGTCTAAAGACTTTTTTCCGCCGCCAAAAGTCGATTCTGCCGTGGTGCGGCTGCTTCCCAGACAGATAGAAACTGCGGCGGTTAATCCGCGCTATTTGGAGAATTTAGTTAAGTTGGGATTTGGTAGCAAGCGCAAGATGCTGCGAAATAATTTGAAAGGGGCTGTGGATTTAGATAAACTCGTTCAATTGCTAGAAGAGTTACAGATCAATCCTCAATCTCGCGCTGAAGATTTAAGCGTGGCGCAATGGGTAAATTTGAGTAATAATATGATGTGCGAGGTTTGAAGTTCAGGATTTTGTGAGAAATCCGACTTTTTAAAGTCCTGCGGGTATCTGGGTATTCTGTTTTTTGAGATGGGCTTACTTATTTCAGCCTCATGGGAATTTTAATAATAAATTCCGCACCTTTCCCCGGTGCAGAAATACACTGCAATTCGCCTTTATGTCTTGCTGTGATAATTTGATAGCTGATCGATAAACCCAATCCTATGCCTTTGCCTACTGGTTTAGTGGTAAAAAATGGATTAAATAACTGGTTCCTCACGGATTCTGTTATTTCTGATCCGTTATTGCTAATTCGGATTTCTACCACTTGACTCTCTAGAATTTGAGTAGAAATTTTGATCAGGCGGGGATTAGCTTCACTGGTTGCAATCCACGCGCTGTGGCTGTCCTCTTCTAAAGCATCAATGGCATTAGCCAGGATATTCATAAATACTTGATTTAGCTGTCCGGGATAGCACTCTATTTGGGGTAAATTGCCATATTCTTTGATAACTTGAATGCTCACAAAACCCGGATTAGCATTCAATCTGCTTTGCAAAATCATCAGTGTGCTGTCAATTCCTTCGTGAATGTCGGCTAATTTCATTTCTGCTTCATCATGGCGAGAAAAAATTCGCAGCGACTTGACAATACCGAGAATGCGCTCGGCACCTTTTTTTATAGAAATTAATATTTTGTGCAGGTCAGATTTGATAAAATCTAAATCTACAGACTTGAGTTTTTCTTTAACTACGGGTAGGGGATTGGGATAATGCTCTTGATAGATATTGACCACTTCTAGCAAACTATCGGCATACTCGCGAGCGGGAGTAACATTCCCGTAAATAAAGTTAATCGGATTGTTGATTTCATGAGCAACCCCAGCGACCAATTGCCCTAAACATGACATTTTTTCGCTCTGAATGAGGTTGGATTGAGCCTGCTTCAATTCAGACAATGCTTGTTCGAGCTGTTGAGTTTGACATTTTAACTCTGCGGTGCGTTCCTCAACTCGAATTTCTAATTCTTCTTTAGCTTTTTGTAGTGCAGCTTCTGCTAATTGGCGCTCCACAATTTCAGCTCCTAGGAGTCGGTTGGCGAATTCTAAATGTTGAGTTTGAGACTTTAACTCTGCGGTGCGTTCCTCAACACGAATTTCTAATTCTTCTTTAGCTTTTTGTAGTGCACATTCTGCTAATTGGCGCTCCACAATTTCCGCTTCTAGGAGTCGGTTGGCGGATTCTAACTGGGCGGGACTGGGAAGTGCTAGGGCTTGAGGGATTAAGTCTACCAAAAGTATGGCTGTAGCAAATGAAATCATGGCAGTAATTGCTTTCATTGTTCCTGACATCCAATAGGTAGGATGCCAAAGCGTCCAAACTTCAAATATGTGAGTGATCCCGCAGGCGACGATAAAGCCTCCAAACATCGCAAAGATCCAATCAAAGGGTAAATCTTCGCGTTTGGAAATAAAATAAACCAATGTAATCGGGATGGAAAAATACGCCAGTGCAATGATCGAATCTGAGGTAAGGTGAAGCCAGACTAACGGGGTCTGCCAGAGATAGCAGTGACCGTGAGGAATAAATGGCCCGGAACTAAAAAAAGTTTTCCACATTTCCTGCATAATATTTCCTTTGAGTTGTGAGAAAATGGACTCGGACTGGTGTCAATTAATTTCAACCAGGGGTTTATTTCACCTGCGGCTTAATCACCTATGCGTTCATATTCTCTGTTAGCTTCAGCAAAAATCAATCTATATCTGGAAATCATAGGCGATCGCCCCGACGGATATCACGAATTGGCGATGGTACTTCAAAGCATAGATTTAGCCGATCGAATTGACTTGCGCGCGATCGGTACGGACACGATTCGCGTGCGCTGCGATCACCCACAAGTCCCTCCTGATAAGAATAACCTGGCCTACCGGGCGGCGGATTTGTTGGCGAAGCAATTCCCCGATGCTTTGGCAAAATACGGCGGAGTCGAGATTGCCATTCACAAGCAGATTCCGGTGGCCGCGGGGCTCGCCGGCGGTTCTGCAAATGCGGCCGCGGTTTTAGTCGGGATGGATTTGCTGTGGCAATTGGGACTTACTCACTCGGAGTTGCAAGAGTTGGGGGGATCTTTGGGTTCGGATGTGCCTTTTTGCATTGCTGGAGGTACGGCTTTGGCAACCGGTCGCGGGGATAAACTGTCGCCTCTGCCTGATTTGGCGGGCTTTTCTGTGGTGTTGGCGAAGTACCGCAATCTCAGTATTTCTACTGCATGGTCGTATCAAACTTATCGCCAGCAGTTCAGTAGTTCCTATTGTGCAGCGGAAGATTTGGAGTGCCGCCGGGAACGGCTGCATTCGGGCCCGATGGTGGGGGCGATCGCCCAAAAAGATCGATCGAAAATTGGTCAATTGCTGCACAACGATTTAGAAAAAGTTGCTTTGCCCGTGTACCCGCAGGTGTTGCAGTTGCGGGAGGCTTTTAAGTCGGCGGGGGTTGTGGGCACGATGATGTCTGGTTCCGGGCCGACGGTGTTTGCGCTGGCGGAGTCTCCAGAGCAGGCTCAGCAAATTTTAGAACGGGTTAAAAGTGCGATCGCTTCTCCAGATTTGGATTTTTGGGTAGCAAAGTTTAGCAATACGGGGATTCGGATTGTTTCAGAGGGAAATGATGTAAAAGCGCCGATTCCGAGGGTGTAAATCGAAGATGGTGCGATCGCGATCGCCCGTTAAACCTGTTTAACAGGTGATGGTCAAGATGAATCTAACTTTGCGCAGAGTCTATTGAGATCGAAGAACTGATAAAATGCCATGAAACACGGATTTTAATTTTGGTGAATTAACCAGAAATCTAAAATCTAAAATCTAAAATCTAAAATCGCAATGGCTGATTTAACTAATCCTAATTCTAGTTCTCAACCTCCAAGTTCTGCTGAGGATGCTTTGCCGCCGAAGTCGCCGACGGTATTGCGGTGCCTGACTGGTTCGCTGATGGCGGGCAGCTTTGCGGTACCTTTGTACGCGCTAACAATGTCTATAGCTCAAAGTTTTGCAAGTAAGCCAGTTCATTCCGACAATATTACTGCGATTAAAATTTCGGTAGCCGTGCGAACTTTGGTAGTAGGAATGGCTGCTTTGGGGACTGGCGTTTTTGCTATGGCGGCAGTGGGTTTGATGCTGCTGGCCGGGCAAATTTTGATTCAAAATTTGGTGAAAAAACCCACAGGTTGAAGTCTATAGGTTGAAACAATCGGGATACACAAACTCTCGTCCGCAAGGCAAAGAGTGAATAGTAAGATTGAAGCAATGGAATTATTTACGATCGGACACTCCAATCTGAGTATTGAAGCGTTTGTTTTGCTGCTGCAACAACACGGAATTACGGCGGTTGCGGACGTGCGGTCGCATCCGTTCAGCCGCTATTTACCTCATTTTAATAAATCGGAAATTAAAGCTTATCTCTCAAGTGTCGGCATTCAATATGTTTTTTTAGGCAAAGAGTTGGGCGCGAGGCCGGAGGATTTAAGCTGTTACGATTCTAGCGGTAAAGCGTTATACGATCGCATAGCAGCAACTCCTCTATTTTCCGCAGGAATTCAGCGCTTGCTCAAAGGCGCAACCAATTATAAAATCTGTTTAATGTGTGCGGAAAAAGACCCGATTACTTGTCATCGGACTATTTTAGTTTGCCACAAAGTCAGAGAATTTAATTTACAAATTAATCACATTCTGTCAGATGGCAATTTAGAATCGCACCAGCATTTAGAAGAAAGACTTTTGAGCAAGTTTAACAAAGGGAAAAAAAATAATGAGCCAATTCAGCTAAGCTTGTTTGAATTAGATCCTCAAGTTAAACAGGAAATAGTTGATTTAGAAACAGCTTATTATCGTCACGGATTGGAAATCGCTTATGTCAGCAAAGAAAGCAATTAATTTATTTACAATTGGTTTTACTCAAAAAAGCGCCGAGCAGTTTTTTGATACTTTGATGAAAGCGGGAGTCCGCAGGGTGATAGATACGCGGCTGAATAATGTGTCGCAGTTGGCTGGTTTTGCTAAGCGGAAAGATTTAGAGTATTTTTTGCGAACAATTGGCAATATTGAGTACGTTCACCTTCTGGATTTAGCTCCGACTCCAGATATTTTGGATGATTATAAAAAGAAAAAGGGAGATTGGGATGTTTATGAACAGAAGTTTTTGGAGTTGATGGGCGATCGACAAATTGAACACAAGGTTTCATCGGATCTTTTAGACGGCGGGTGCCTGCTTTGTAGCGAACCAAAATCTCATAATTGTCACCGCCGCTTAGTTGCTGAATATCTCAGCGAGAAGTGGAAAAATGTCACAATTAATCATCTTTAATTTATTAAAAATACTATATCAGTGTCGCATGAATCTAAAATCTAAAATCTAAAATCTAAAATCGAATGACTCAAATAATTTGTCTCGCTAATTCCTGGAAAAACCGCGACAGGTGCATCGCCGGAATTAATGAACTTCAAGGTAAGTGGGTGCGTCCTGTTTCCGACTTACCAGATGGGAAAATTCCTAAAGCCATGTGCCTGATAAATAGACTTGAACCCGCGTTGTTAGAGGTTCTAGAAATTCCTCTAGCAGACACGGGACCGGACTTTGGCTTTGCGTGTGAAAATCTTTCTGTTTTACCGGGAGAATGGCGGCAAGTAGGTAAAGTTCAGCCAGCATATTTGCTGAAATATTGCAATAGTCAAAAATATATTTTGCACAACGATTTGGAATCTGTTCCGGTGGAATATATGCAGTCTTTGCCAATGTGCGATCGCCTAACTTTGCAATTAGTCAAAGCAGTAAGATTTACGGTAAAAAAGCTAATTAAAAGATTTGAAGGTGGTAATAAATGGAAAGGATCTTGGAAAGGATGTATTGTCACGCAGCATGGTCAAAAATTGACTGCAAAAATTACCGATCCGGTGTTTATTAAAAAATTAGAATTGGGGTATCGACCGCAAAAAGCTTGTTTGGTAACAGTGAGTTTGGGTATGCCTTGGCGGCGCGATAATTGGGAGGGAGGTTACCGTTGTTGGAAGTTGATTGCGGGTGTGGTAGAGTTGCCGGAAGATGTTGTTGATGATGAAATTTAGTTTTGACCAAAATGGGCTATCGATTATTTATTTATTTTTATTTCCCGCAAAAACTCTGTTCGTGGTATAATTCTGCGGGACTGTAGCAGAAAGGGGTGCTTTTTGATGAAAGCAGAATTTTATTTTGACTGTCACAGATATATTTGCAGTTTAGTTCAAGTTGATTTTGTCAAAGAATTAAAAATTAAAAATCATCAAGGTTTTGTCTTGGCTGTTAAGCAAGGTGAAAAGATTGGACTTTTGGGGAAAAGTCGCCATAATGCTAAACAAGTTGATGTATCTAAGCCGCATTTTTATAATGTAATTAAAGCAGCAATGAGCGCTTTGGAATTAGAAACTAAAAATGAGGTGATATTAGAGAGAAATCGAACTCTTGCTGATGCGGAAGAAATGATTCAGCAGCAAAACCGAGAAATTCGCGTTCTCAACGAACAGCTTAGAATGCTTGCGACTAAGGTTGAGGAATTGTCAAGGGAAAAGCAGCAGTTATCAATGCAGCTAGTAGAAAAAGAAATCAGAAAAACTGAAATTAGTCAAGAAATTGATAACTTTCCTGCTACCGAGGAAGATTTACCGGCGGAAATTGAGCATCGGATTGGAGAAGCTGAAATTCATGAAAAAATAGAAGAATTGTCGGTTCAAGCTTCTGGGTTAGCCGTGCAGTTAATCGCAAATCAACAGAATTCGGAGGAGATTGAGGAAGAGGAAGAAATCAGCGGGGGCGATGTTAAAATGGTTGATTTAGAAATTATAGAAGAAGTAGAAGAAAATCTCAAACAAGTAGAAGTTCAAGGAGGCGAAAGTGAAATTAAGCGACTGCCTAAAAGACCTTCCAACAGAAAAATGAGAAAAAAATCTTAATGCTTTAGTTATATAGCAATCCTCGCATCATTTGTAAATTTATTACGGACTTCCAGCGGGTTCGGGGAGGGTTGGGGTGGGGTAAAATTAAACGAGTCATTTAGGATTGCTATATAACTCGTTTAATTGTGACGATCGCATTTTCGCAAAATAGGTCAGCAGTTAAGCGAAAAAATCCCTCGCAACTCGCCCGTTTTCCCCCCGCAGCCTCGCCCGCAACAGAATTTTGACAATTATCCAGGGCGATCGGTAAAATTACAGGTACGAGCAAACTATTGTCAGCAGCATTAAATCCTTCAGTCATTAGTCGTTTGCCAACAGTCACATAATTGTTGACAATATTGCACAATAGATAAAATTGTAAATATATAGCACCTGCGTTTTTTTGACCGCTTATGAATAGCAGATTCCTCGATCGACTCCACCACCCCTCACGCCCCGTCATCGTCTTCGACGGCGCAATGGGAACCAACCTGCAAGTCCAAAACCTCACCGCAGAAGACTTTGGCGGCAAAGAATACGAAGGCTGCAACGAATATCTCGTCCACACGAAACCGGAAGCCGTCGCCAACGTGCACCGGGGATTCCTCGAAGCAGGGGCCGATGTCATCGAAACAGACACCTTTGGCGGGGCTTCCATCGTTCTCGCCGAGTACGATTTAGCAGACAAAGCATATTATCTCAACAAAACAGCAGCCGAACTCGCCAAGGGTATCGCCGCCGAATTTTCTACGCCAGAAAAACCTCGATTTGTCGCAGGATCGATCGGGCCAGGCACCAAATTGCCCACATTAGGACACATCGATTTCGACACACTCACCGCCGCTTTTGCGGAACAAGCAGAAGGACTATATGACGGCGGCGTTGACTTATTTATTGTCGAAACTTGTCAAGATGTGCTGCAAATTAAATCAGCATTAAATGCCATTGAAGAAGTATTTAAGAAAAAAGGCGCGCGGATTCCGTTAATGGTATCAGTCACAATGGAAGCCACCGGTACAATGTTAGTCGGTTCCGATATCAGCGCCGCCCTCGCAATTTTGCAGCCCTATCCCATAGATATCTTAGGCCTCAACTGCGCCACCGGGCCCGATCGCATGGCCGAACACGTCAAATACCTTTCCGAACATTCGCCCTTCGTCGTTTCCTGCGTTCCCAACGCCGGTTTACCCGAAAACATCGGCGGCCACGCGCACTACAAACTCACGCCAATAGAATTAAAAATGGCCTTGATGCGCTTTGTCGAAGACTTAGGCGTGCAAGTCATCGGCGGCTGCTGCGGCACCCGCTACGATCACATCCGCGAACTATCAGAAATTGGCAAAACTCTGAAACCCAAAATCCGCGAATTTACTTGGGAACCTTCCGCCGCTTCAATTTACACCGCCCAACCCTACGAACAAGAGAATTCCTTCTTAATTGTCGGCGAAAGACTCAACGCCAGCGGTTCCAAAAAATGCCGCGATTTGCTAAACGCCGAAGACTGGGACGGTTTAGTAGCAATGGCTAGGGAACAAGTGCGAGAAGGCGCGCACATTCTCGATGTCAACGTGGATTATGTCGGCCGCGACGGCGTGCGAGACATGAAAGAATTAGTTTCCCGCGTTGTGACTAATGCCACTCTCCCTTTAATGCTGGATTCCACCGAATGGGAAAAGATGGAAGCCGGCTTAAAAGTTGCGGGCGGCAAATGTTTGCTGAATTCCACTAACTACGAAGACGGAGAACCGCGTTTTTATCAAGTTTTGGAGTTGGCAAAAAAATACGGCGCGGGCATAGTTATCGGGACAATTGACGAAGACGGGATGGCCAGAACTGCCGACCAAAAATTTGCGATCGCCCAGCGCGCATATAACGCCGCTGTCGCCTACGGAATTCCCGCCGAGGAAATCTTTTTTGACACCCTAGCTTTGCCCATTTCCACCGGGATTGAAGAAGATAGAAAAAACGGCAAAGCTACCATCGAATCCATCCGCCGCATCCGCCAAGAATTGCCAGGGTGTCACGTCATCTTAGGAGTTTCTAATATTTCCTTCGGCTTGAATCCGGCGGCGCGGCAAGTTTTGAATTCCATGTTTTTGCACGAAGCAATGCAAGCCGGGATGGACTCGGCAATTGTCAGCCCGAATAAGATTTTGCCGATCGCCAAAATCGACCCCAAACACCAAGAAATCTGCCGTAAACTGATTTACGACGAACGGGAGTTTGACGGCGATATTTGCGTTTACGACCCCTTGGGCGACCTGACAACGGTGTTTGCGGGCAAAACTACCAAGCGCGATCGGACAGAAGACGCAAACCTCCCGGTAGAAGAACGCTTGAAGCAGCACATCATCGACGGCGAACGGATTGGACTAGATATCCAACTCGCCAAAGCATTAGAAACCTATCCGCCTCTCCACATAATCAATACTTTCCTATTAGACGGGATGAAAGTAGTCGGAGAATTGTTCGGTTCGGGACAAATGCAACTGCCATTTGTATTGCAGTCAGCAGAAACCATGAAAGCGGCTGTTGCCTATTTAGAACCGCACATGGAAAAGTCTGAATCTGGGGACAATGCCAAAGGCACATTCATCATCGCTACTGTCAAAGGCGACGTTCACGATATCGGCAAAAACTTAGTTGATATTATCTTATCAAACAACGGCTACCGAGTGATTAACTTGGGAATTAAACAGCCTGTTGACAATATCATCGAAGCCTACGAAAAGCACAAAGCCGACTGTATAGCGATGAGTGGATTGCTGGTAAAATCCACCGCATTCATGAAAGAAAATCTGGAAGTATTCAACGAGAAAGGAATCACCGTACCCGTAATTTTGGGCGGCGCGGCTTTGACTCCCAAGTTTGTGCATGAAGATTGCCAAAATACTTACAAAGGTAAAGTTGTTTACGGCAAAGATGCGTTTTCTGACTTGCATTTTATGGACAAACTCATGCCAGCGAAATCTGCTGGTAAGTGGGAAGATTTGCAAGGATTTTTAGATGAAATAGGGCATGATAATGGGGTAGTTAAAGAAGCTAAAGCTGCGCCAGAAACTCCTGGAGAAGATGCGAAGAAAGCCGACACTCCTGTGGTGATAGATACCAAGCGATCCGAAGCAGTTGCAGCAGATATCGATCGCCCGACTCCTCCTTTCTGGGGAACAAAACTGTTGCAGGGAGAAGACATCCCCTTTGAGGAGATTTTCTGGCACTTAGATTTGCAAGCCTTAGTTGCCGGTCAGTGGCAGTTCCGCAAGCCAAAAGACCAATCGCGGGAAGAATACGATGCTTTCTTAGCTGAGACAGTTTATCCCATATTGAAAGAGTGGAAACACAAAATTATTACCGAAAAGTTACTGGATCCGCAAGCAATTTACGGGTATTTTCCCTGTCAAGCTGAAGGCAATTCTTTGTATTTGTACGACCCAGAAATCATGGCTGGCGGGCAAGATGTATCGACACCCGCTGCAACATTCACATTTCCCCGGCAAAAATCAGCGCGCAGGCTGTGCATTGCCGACTTCTTCGCCCCCAAAGAATCGGGTAAAATGGATGTATTTCCGATGCAAGTAGCGACAGTGGGAGAAATTGCTACAGAGTACGCGCAAAAGCTATTTGCTAACCATCAATATACCGACTATCTCTACTTTCACGGATTAGCGGTGCAGACGGCGGAAGCAATCGCAGAGTGGACTCACGCGCGAATTCGGCGGGAATTGGGATTTGGTAGCGAAGAACCGGACAACATTCGCGATATGCTAGCGCAAAGATACCGCGGTTCGCGGTACAGTTTTGGCTATCCCGCTTGTCCGAACATGGCGGATCAGTACAAGCAACTGGAGTTGTTAAAGTGCGATCGCATCAACCTCTACATGGATGAAAGCGAACAACTTTATCCCGAACAATCAACAACCGCAATTATCACCTATCACCCAGCAGCCAAATACTTCACTGCTTAATTTCTACGGTGCGTCGCCCGCACATTCCTCGGTGAATTATACTCGTTACCAGGCTCTGCCTGGTAACGCATTTCAGGAGGCTCTGCCTCCACTTAAAAACCTGGAGGCAGAGCCTCCTGAAATGCGTTTTCTGGTAGAATCTGGGAACGAGAAACCCACAAAAAAGCACCTTAAAAAAAGTGCCTTAATGAATATGAACTTTCCTTATCTGACCAAACTTTTACGAGTGATGGCGAGGAGTGCGCGCGCCGGCAGATGCTCCTACCATAGAAGCAACTAAACCCAATAGCGAGCCGAACAAAAACGACCAACCAGCTTTTGCAGCGTTACCAGCAATATTGCGAGCATCCTGAGCAGATACGTTAGGTGCTCGGTTCGGCAAATCCACCCCGCCCTGCTGCGCTTGATTAATCGCTTCTCCCGCATTCGCAGCGATGACACCAAAAGTACCGGCCACGCCATTTGCTAACAGCCAAGAGCCAATAGTTAGCGTAGTTGCCCACAAAATTGCTCCATTTAAAAGCGCTGTGTTGCGATTCATCGGGCCACAAGCGCGAGCAGTTACCCAACCGCCAACAGCCAAGCTAATTAACAAACTAATAATTGACCAAATTCCGACCCCGGTACCTACGTCTCCTGAAATAGTCCGCGGAGCTCCTGAATTAGCAATATTGCTCAACCCGATCGCAGCGCCCAATGCACTTAAAACTAATTGCGTGCCGATCGCAATTACCAAACCTGAAAAAATCGGACCCCACCGCACTCGATCGTGGTATTCCATGACTGAATTCACCACCACGGGCTCGGTACCAACGTTATCTACAGGTCTATTTACATATGACATAGGTTTTTCTTTCCTCTGAGAGTTGCTTTAATTTTTAACAATCTTTCACCTAAGCATTGATCGTGGCTGAGATTGATAAAAACTATATCTGCCTGGGGAAATAACCAGTATCTATGTCTGAAGAAAGAAACAAAAAAGTCATCAGCCCTCAGCCAGCCACTAATGACAGATGACAGATGACTGATGACCGATAACTATTTTATCCAGTTAGAAAAGTTCGTGGACGTATACAGGAAAGACAGCTTAACGCAATCTTACAGCCGTTCCAACGGCAGTAATCAGCAGCAAAGCTCCGCTCGAGTCTACATTAATCGTGCCGGTGTCAACTTCCACGCCGATTACGGCATTAGCGCCCAGGCGCTGAGCCCGTTTTTCCAGTTCCGCGAGGGCATCTCGCTGTCCTTTGAGAAACACTTCCTCGTAACTGCCGGTGCGCCCGCCGATGATGTCGCGAATGCCCGCGAAGAAATCTCGCAGGGCGTTGGTGCCGTAAACCACCTCAGCAGTTACAATTCCCAGGTAAGATTGAATTTCTGCTCCTTGGATGATATCAGTTGTTGTTACAATCATCAGTTGGCCTCAATCACGAAAATTTTGAGTGGGTCTTGTTATGTAGATTTACTACATCTCGCCACTCAAAAATTCCTGGTAAACCATAAGTTGTTAGCTTGGCAAGCTGGCAGCAATTCGCTCTTTCATTCCACACACTCTTTGAAACAAATGGCCGTGCACAAACAAAGTCTCTTGGTATTCAGTACGCTTTTGGTAGCGGGACTCGCTGTCGCAGCGCCGCAGATAGCACTCTCAGCAGAAACGTCAGTTGAAGTCAACCCTCAAAAAAATTCAAATTTAGATGCTCTGCTGCGACAAGGGCGCGAGTTGGTAGATTTAGGAGACTACAGTAAGGCGATCGCCATTTATCAGGAAGCGGCACGTTTAGATAGGGAAAACCCCCGCATTTTTTCTGGTATTGGCTATTTAGAAGCGCGTCAGGGCAACTATCAAGCCTCAGTGGAATTTTACCAACAAGCGATCGATCTCGAACCGAACAATGCTGACTTCCAATACGCCTTAGGATATGCTATGGCGAATTTGCAAAACTATCCCGCAGCAGCCGCTGCTTACCGCCGCGCCGCTGCGCTCGATCGCAAAAATGTCAATGCCCGGATCGGTCTGGGAGTGGTACTCTTTCAGCAAAAAGATTACAGCGGTTCTTTTAAAGCATACCAAGAGGCGATCGCCCTCGATCCGAAAAGTTGGCAAGCTTATTCTTCTATGGGTTTAGTATTGATACAGCAAGGAAATTTTGCCAGTGCAGTTACCGTACTCCAAGAAGCAGCAGAACTCGCTCCCAAACAGCCCAGCGTCCAGTTAAAATTAGGTACTGCTTTGCTGCGGAGTGGTCACGCTTCCGAAGGACTAGCAGCTTTTGAAGAAGCTGCCAAATTGGAACCCCGGAATCCAGAAGTGCAGTTAGAAATTGGCGAACTTCTCAAGGCTCAAAACGACTTCGACGGAGCACTGATAGCTTATCAGCGGGCTATTGCGGTGCGACCAAATTTAGTGGCAGCACACGCAGGAATCGGGGAAATTCAACTGGAAAAACAAGATTTTTTAGGAGCGATTAACACTTTTCGCCGAGTGATTCAGCTCGATCCAGACCGGGCAGAAGCTTATTACAATATGGGTACGGCACTCAAAGCGCGCGATCGCAAATCCGAAGCAATTGAAGCTTTTCAACAAGCCCTCGACACATACCGCCAGCAAGGCAACAATGATGGTGCAGAAAAAGCTGAGGCGGCATTGCGGGAACTAAAGTAATATTTCTCAATGTACTAATTGGTAATTGGTAATTGGTAATTACCAATTGGTAATTTGCTAGCAGTTTTGAGCGTTGAGCAAGTAATTTTCTTAAGGCTTCACTCCTTCCAATCGCAGCGTTGGGAGGAAGGAATCAATCTCAAAACTGTTTATATTCCCTATTCCCTATTCCTTATATCCTCTTCCTTCTTCCTTTTTCCTTCCTTTGTTTTATTTTTTTATAATTCGCAGATAAACGCGGCTAAATGCAGTATAATAGTGGCGCGATTTGAAAATGGCGATCGCTTTGTAAATTCAAGAGAAAATAAGCGGGATCGCACAGTAGCATTTGGTAAAAACTCCATCTTTTGTAAGATGCTAAAACAGCTTCCTGAAGGTGAATCTATTTCTATTGATAGAGACTGCCAAGTTGTTAACATTTGTAAAATAAGCAAAATATCCTATCCCCAGAGCTTCATCTATGCAAACGTATGACGTGATTATCATAGGAGCAGGTCACAACGGACTGGTCTGCGCCTCTTATCTCCTCAAAGCTGGATATACCGTCCTGTTGTTAGAAAAACGTTCAGTTCCCGGCGGCGCGGCAACTACTGAAGCTGCGATTCCCGAATTGCCGGATTTTAAATTCAATATGTGCGCGATCGACCACGAATTTATCCATTTAGGGCCAGTTGTAGAAGAATTAGAACTGGAAAAACACGGTTTAGAATATCTTTTCTGCGATCCAGTTGCCTTTTGTCCGCATCCCGACGGCAAATATTTCTTAGCGCACAAATCTGTAGAAAAAACTTGTGCTGAAATTGCCCGCTACAACGAGCGCGATGCTAAAAAATATGCCGAATATACAGACTTTTGGCAGCGGGCTTTAGGTGCAATGGTTCCGATGTTTAATGCGCCACCAAAATCCATCATAGATATTCTGGGCAACTACGATATTGCAAAGATCAAAGATTTATTGTCAGTCATCGGTTCCCCCGACAAAACGCTGGACTTTGTTCGCACGATGCTCACGAGCGCTGAAGACCTTCTCAACGAGTGGTTTGACGAGGAATTTATCAAAGCACCCCTAGCAAGATTCGCCGCAGAACTCGGCGCGCCTCCTTCGCAAAAAACTCTGGCTGTAGGCGCAATTATGCTGGCAATGAGGCACAATCCCGGCATGGCAAGACCGCGCGGAGGGACTGGTGCATTAGTGCAAGCGCTGCTTAATGTAGTGAAAAGTTACTCGGGTGTGGTACTTACCGACCAGCACGTCGAAAAAATATTAATTGATGACGGTCGCGCTGTGGGAGTTCGAGTTGCCGGCGGCACGGAATACCGCGCTACAAAAGGTGTCATTTCTAATATTGATGCGAAGCGCTTGTTTCTGCATTTAATGGATGACAGCGATGTCGATGCTGCTGACCCGAATTTGCGGGAAAGATTGGAGCGCAAAATTGTTAACAACAACGAGACTATTCTCAAAATAGACTTAGCTCTCAATGAAATGCCCAAGTTTGAGCGCTGGAATCATCGGGACGAATATTTAATCGGGTCGGTTTTAATTGCAGACTCGGTGAGACACGTTGAAATTTCTCACAGCGACCCTTCAATCGGCAGAATCCCAGACTCTGACCCATCGATGTATGTAGTGTTTCCGACGGTACTAGACCCGTCAATGGCTCCCCCCGGACATCATACGGCTTGGATTGAATTTTTTGCTCCTTACATGATCGAAAATGCTGAAGGAACCGGCCAGCACGGTACGGGTTGGACGGATGAGCTGAAAAACAAAGTTGCCGATCGCTGCATTGATAAATTAGCCGAATACGCGCCAAATATCAAAAATGCAATTATCGGCCGCCACGTGGAAAGTCCGGCGGAATTGGGAGAGCGTTTGGGCGCTTTGAAGGGAAATTATTATCACGTTGATATGACGCTAGATCAGATGATATTTTTCCGTCCTTTACCGGAGTTGGCGAATTACAAAACGCCGATCGACGGTTTGTTTCTCACAGGGGCGGGAACTCATCCGGGCGGATCGATTTCGGGTATGCCGGGACGCAATACCGCTCGCGTTTTCATGCACTCGCAACAGCCTTTCGCGCAGACTTTAGCAGATGCGGCTAATACTCTGAAAGCGAAGGGTAAGTCGGTATTTCGGAGTAATGAGAAGTAAGATTTTTAGCAAGCGCATATGAACGCAGATAAACGCAGATGAATCACATCTGCGTTTGTTTGTATTCATTTATCAGTCTGTGAGTGCGAGAATTTTTTCTGGTTGATTCCCTGTGAAGGGAAAACGATTTGCGATCGCCCTCAATATCCTTTCTAAATCGGGAGCATCTTTCGCCAATGTTGGCTGCTCCTCCCGTTCGGTCAAATCTGTTAAAATATTCAGGATGATCATTGCTAAATGTTCATCAGCATTATCCAACAAACTCAATAGCTTCTCGATATCTTCTTTCGCGCCCAACCAGTACCTCGCTCCCAGCAATTCAGCTTTTACTGATAAAGGAAGCTCTAATTTTAGATAGTTTTCAAGTTTTGGCAATAGCTGCGGCGTACCTAAAAGCCCGATCGAATTAGCAGCATACCCTCTAACTGCTTTATCTTCATCAACATCAAGCAGTGAAAGCTCCAGAGTTTCTATAGCTGATGGTTCATCTAAATATCCAAGAGTTTCTGCTGCTGATGCGCGAACCAGTGCTGAAGGGTCATGTCTGAGAATATATTCTATCGGTACAACGGCAGGACTATAACCAAGTTCTCCCAGTGCCTCCACTGTTTCAGACCTAACGAGTTCTTCTGGATCGTTTAGCAAAGGCATTAATGCAAGGCCAACTGTCTCTACTTCCTCTGAACCGAGATAACCTAATGCCTCGGCTGCCTCAGCTCTAATTGATTCATCGGCGGATTTTAGCAATCTTAATATCTTCGGTACAGCTTCATAAACTTCTGCATCTACAAGCTGTATCAATGCTTCTGTTTGCAGGGTATAATCATCTGAATCGCAATAATCTAGCAGTGTTTCAGTTGTCAGCTTATCCATAATTTTTGCACCTCCCTAAATTTTAGTGCTTCCAGCCTAGGTTATTTTCACACTTAGTCAGTTAGATTGAATGGCATTACGCAAGTATCAAAATGACTAAGTGTGAGTAATTCGACATCCCCCAAAACTCTCTGAATTTCGTGGTACTACACTAATTGCAGACTAATTTTGGGAGATCTTTCTTTGAGCAGCTTACCTTTTGGTCTTCTTCTTTTTGCCGCTGGATCGGCTATGTCTCTCACCAAAAGCTTTCTGGGTTCTTTTAATTTTTTCCATTTTTTCTTTATCTTTATCGCGTTTAGCTTGCTGTTTCAATATTTCGAGTGCTTCAGGCATATTTGAGGCTTTTTTTTCTGCGATGAGTTGCTTAGCTTCTTCTACAATACCCGTATCAGCTACATTACCTTCTGCTGTCATAGTGTTTAATTTTTGGTTTATTATAAGGGAGTTAATTTTTGGTTTATTATAAGGGAGTATTAAAAATATTAGGGACTGTTCATATTCTTATAGTCTAACTCAGACATCCAAACCTTGTCAATGGATTTTAAACTTGGGTGGGGCTTTATTGAACTTGTCTGCAATTAGTTTGATTTATTGGTTTTCCCCGCCCCTGTGGGGTTATTGACATGGGTGCAAGATATGAGTTATCACAAATTCATCCTTTGTGCAGATGCAAGTTATACGCGAAAATATAGAAACTCAGATTAGCGTTACCCTTTTTTGAGCGATGGCAAACCGAGTTTTGATTGTCGGGGGCCGAGGACGAATTGGCAGCAGCGTTGCCCAAGACCTTGTTACCCATACCGACGCAGAAATTACCGTTACCGGACGCAACTCTGAAGCCTCTATTGGGCCGGGATTGCCGCCGGATCGGGTGCAGTACCAAACTTTTGATTTAGCGGACAGTGCAGCCCTGCAAAAAGCAGTTTCAGAGTCTAATCTTGTCGTTCACTGTGCGGGGCCTTTTCACTACCGAGACGCCGGCGTGCTGAAAACTTGCATCGAAGCAGGTGTTAATTATACTGATGTCAGTGACAGCCGCAGTTTTACTCGCAAGGCTTTAGAATTGCGCGAAACCGCTAAAAATGCTGGGATTACTGCTATTATTAACACGGGAATTTTTCCAGGTGTTTCTAACAGCATGGTGCGCCGAGATGTGGAACAATTAGATGAAGCAGAACACATCCATTTGACTTATGTAGTCGGAGGTTCTGGCGGTGCTGGCGTTACCGTCATGAGAACTACTTTTTTAGGCTTGCAAACTCCTTTTGAGGTGTGGGCCGATCGCAAGTGGCAGCAAGTAAAACCCTACAGCGATCGCGAAACAATTGAATTTCCCACACCCTACGGCAAAACAGGGGTTTACTGGTTCGATATGCCGGAAGCAATCACTTTGCCCGAGACTTTCCCCGTTAAATCCGTTGTGACTAAATTTGGTACGTCTCCCGACCTTTACAATCACCTTACCTGGTTTGTTGCCAAGTATTGGCCGGCTAGCTGGCTCAAAAATAACGGAGTTATTGAATTTCTCTCCTACGTCAGTTACGGGATGACCAGTGTTACTAATAGTTTTAGTGGGGTTGGTGTCGCAGTGCGATCGCAAGTGACCGGTCTCAAAAACGGTCAACCCGCTAAAGTTTGCTCGACAGCGGTACACCCAAATGCTGCCGCCGCTACCGGCATCGGTACTGGTAGCATAGCTCAATTAATGTTAGAAGGAAAACTGGAAAAACCCGGCGTTTGGTCGGTAGAGCAAGCTCTTTCTACCGAATTATTTGAACAAGCAATGCAGAGCCGCAACCTGAAGATTAATCAAGAATCTTTGTAAATTTTGGTTTGAAATGCGTTGGGATGTTTGTCGAGTTGCGAATAACTGAAATGGCTTAGCAACCTCAATCAGGCTTTCAAAATTACAGGATTTTGTATCTGCGATCCCAGAAAGGTTATTTGTTGTGGAACGGGCAATCCTAGCCTGTGACTGAGCATGGTAGCTGATGTAAGGAATCTTCTATTTAGGAGCGGAGCGAACTAATCTATCTTTTGGTAGAAGTAAACTTAACGAGCAGGAGTTTAATATATTTCACAACACGGTAAATATCCCTTTTCGCTGTCTCAGGGCGCAGCACTTGCAACAAAAGTTGCCCCGATCGCTAAATTATGAAATGTGCGATCGCAGTGAAGGGGTGACAAACACCATAATTTTTGCGGAAAAATACCAGGAGAAGTTGATATGAAGCGGGTTTTAAAAGCTCTAGGACAAACATTGAGCCAAAGCATTTTGCTGGTCTGTACGCTGGCTTTCATTGGTCTGCTAGGTCTAGCGGTAGTACCCAGTCAGGCTGCTTACGCAGGTCAAGACAAGAGTCACGCGCCGCAAGAAGCTAAAATTACTGACCCCGCAGAAAGTTTCGAGGATCTCAATCCCCAAGCAGCTTACGATGAAATAGTCAAAACCTCTCAAAATCCTGCAAAGGCCGAGAAAGCTTACGACGAAAGCTTACAGGAGTACAAGGGAGAACACCCGCAAGAAAACATAGTTCAAAAAGCTGAAGGTTTGATCGAAAAAGTCACGGGCAAGGACTAAATCTACAGTTTTCTATCTCACCCAAGTGCCTGGTAAATACTGACCTTCGGTGAGTATACAATTGAGCAGAGCTCAGGACTCACTTGAAACTAATTATGTAAGGTGCGCAATGCGCACCTTACCGCGTTAGAGGAGCGTGTCAAACCACTTTTTGCGTTCAAAAGGGTTTTGTGGTTCCCCTCTTTATTTGAGCTAGCAGGTTCATCCTTAAGGCAGATGAATAGATATTAATTTAAAAGGTAAATTTAATAATAACTACAGTTAGATAAAGGAAATAAATATCATGAGCGATGACAAAAAAACGGTACATGAACCTGATGCTAACCTCGACCCGCTTTCCGGGGAAAAAGGGGCTCATCCAGTAGGAACGGGTATTGGTGCGGCGAGTGCGGGTGCTGCGGGTGCTGCGATCGGCGGTGCGATCGGCGGGCCTGTAGGAGCAGTTGTCGGCGCTGTTGTGGGTGCGTTTGGCGGCGGTTTGGCCGGCAAAGGTGTGGCAGAGGCGATCGACCCCACGGTAGAAGAGGCTTACTGGCAAACCAACTACAGTTCCCGTCCTTACGTGGACACGGGCGCGACTTACGACGACTATCAGCCTGCATACCGTACCGGTTATGAGGGATACAGCCGCTATGCCGGTACTGGTAAGAGCTTCAACGAGAGCGAAAACGATTTGCAGCGCGACTACGAAACAAATCGCGGTAAGTCTAATGTGGCTTGGGAAAAAGCGAAGCACGCCACGCGCGACGCTTGGGATCGCGTGGAACGCGCTGTTCCTGGCGACATTGACAAAGACGGCCGCTAAGGGCTGACGCCAAGTATTTCTCAGTCTGGGACGCACACAAACTCCAGCGTTTCGGGTTTTTTACCCCTGGTGGGGAATGCAGCGAAGTGTTTTGATAAAAAAACCCGGTTGCTGCGTCTTGGACTGTTGTTGATACCTGGGACTATTTTTAACGCGAGTTTAGCTAAGTTTTTGGGGATTTTCAGCCCCTCTCTACATCGGGGAGGGTATTTTTATGCTCCGTGGAAATCGCATTTTTCAGCACGATTTTTATTTCACAGGAGTACGAGCCGCAGAGTACGAAGCGAGATATAGAGGCTTTGCTGTGGTGGACGATCGCACTCCTAAAAAACGCTTTGTACAAAATCGGGATGCTTCTGTTTGAGATGGGCATTTTTTTTTGACTGTTAGCCTTAAAATTAAACTAATTCAGGACTGAGGCATCGATCGCATATTTCTGTCATTGTTCGCGATGCACATTAGCCGCAGCCGGAGCGTGAAAGCGTTCGTGGCCTCAAATCCGATAATTGTTAATCTAAATCCTCTGATTCAAAATCGGTATAAATTGTGGATGAAATGCTGGAAAGAGCTTGGACACTCAAGCAAAATTTAATTGACTTTGTGCTGGATGCTGAGGGAGAGTTAGCGGTAGCTTTGGAAGCTTTTGCTGCTGCTCGATCGACCGGCGAGCGCTACGACATTGCTCAGCAAAATCAAGTGATTGACAGTTTTACAGTTGAAGGTAAAGTCGGGGAGAAAACGCCGATCGACCTATTTGTCGAAAGTCAGCCGGATTTAACCCAGAGCGATTGCAGCTTGCTAGAAAGTTGGCGCCACAGAAGCTTCACCGGCTTATTTGAAATCACTCAGCTTTCCCCCGACAGCTTTGAACTGATGAACTGGCTGACGGCGAAGCACTACGCTGTTAAGCCCAACAGCACTAATTTCCTGCAAGAAATGTCTCGCTTTAAGTTAGGAGAAATCTTGCGAGCTCGGATCGCTCCTCTCACCGATGACTGGTGGATACTCTCGGGCCCTCCGATACCGATGGGGAAATTGGGCAAGCCAAAGTTGGCGGTGGCGATCGGCAATTTCAAGCAAAATCACAAAAATAATTTGTACAGCGATGCGCCGGAATTGTTAGAGCAAGCTTGGCAGTCTGTAGAACAGTACCACGAAGATTTTACCGAATTTTTTGGCACCGATGAAGTGACGCAATCGGGATATCACCTGAATAAACAGTTGGCTGAATTTCAGGAATTAATGACTAAAAAACGCCTAGCTGATATCGGCATCGATCAAAGTAAATCTCTGGCGGATATCGTTGAAGATGCCGGAGTCGATGCAGAAGAAATTAAAGCAGCAGCTATAGCAGCAGCCGGTGCAGATCCTGCTTCAGTTGAGGTCGCGATCGATGGCGATCCTCACTCAAAAATGGTAATCCCGAAAGTCGAATTGCCCGATCGCTTCAAGAAAGCCGAACAGGTGACAGCACTTTCTCATCCTCGCTGGGGACAAACCTTTTTGTCTACTTACGCTCAATTTACTGCAATGCTAGCAGCCGAAGACTTTTCAACCGTTCCCGGTTACGAGAAGCTGGTTCGCAACTATCTAGAAGATCCTGCAATTAATGCCTGGATTTTCCAGCGGTTAGCGAAAGTTAATCCAGCGAAATTAGAACAAATTTTGCAAACTGTATTGCAACGCCCAGACTTTCAGCTCGATCGCGATTTAGATGCCCTGCTGCAAGACTTTAAAAAACCCTTAGAACCCGAACTCCCGGAAATTGCCAGCGTTCCCCTGCACCTGCACAACTTATTTCAGGAAGCTTTAGGCGAAGTTAATAAGTCAAAGTCCAAACCGCAGGAGAAAAAGAAAAGCTCTAAAGGCTTTAAATCCTGAGCAATTAAGTTCGTGACATACTCCTACAGGCTTTGCTATCGCCTACAGTGTAGGCGGGGCTCACCAACTCCAGCTACTGCTATGCGCTAACGCGCCCGCTTCGCCAACTGATACTCATTGAGATTTCCGCAACCAAAGGAAGGCAGGAACAGAATGACAATTTCAAGTACGAGTGCGATCGACCCTAGCCATTTTGGGCGCGTTAGTCTGCATCTCTAACATCATAAACAATTAAACAAGCTCACAGCTAACTGTGAGCTTATTGCCCGGTAATACAGCAGATTCCATGTATATGTGGTACACTGTGTTCAGTAGCGATCGCGGAAAAAATGAAACCTTATTCGATTGAG
>NZ_JAUBQD010000079.1:0-27646 GCF_036701085.1 Microcoleus sp. Pol7_A1 | reverse complement strand
TTCATTTTTTTATGGTCACAATCAAGTATTGCATATAATTGTATCACAATCATGATAATGATTTAGGATTGCTATAGCTGACAGTGACATATGGCTTAAGAACTTGGCAACACTGGTTTCGGTGTACCCAATTTTTGTGAGACAGGCTATAGTGCGACCTTACGCGAGTAGCGCCACAGCTTATAAGTCGCTAAAATACCAAAACCCGCGCAGGCGGGTTTTGTTGTTAAGCTATAAAATTCCTCAAAAAAATCTGATTGGTCCACCTCAGCAGGCTGAGGTTTAGCGCTTGCCTTTGGGGAACTGTTCGATACCAGCCCAACCGTAGAAAACCAGCTCGTCGTTCTGAACTCGGCAGCGGTCAACCCGCAGTTGAGTGCCCTCTAAAGCAAATTTGTCTAAGTCTAGCAAGTTATTTACGTGGGCAATTATAGCTTGACCCAAGTCTACTGCTTGCCCGTCACCGCCGTAAGTAACGCTGACAAATTGGATTTTGCGCCGGTCTTCTACTTGCAATTGAGCTGTAATATCTATGTTGACAGGTTCGCTGGCCTCGCCTACGGTTATTTCGGACTTAAGCCGAATGGATTTGTCGGCTCCGAAGCTGACTTCAGTGTTTTGAAAGTGCAGAGATTGCTCTTGATACTTCAGCTTCTGGAGTTTTTCAACTACAAAAGGTGTATTGAATGAAGTGGTTAAATCCGATCGAGTTAAGACTACTCGCATATTTGCCTGGGTAGGCTGCCGCAATTTCACTTGACCTGCAAAAATCGCCCCAAAATCTATGGAGAGTGCTTGCAGGTAGAGTTCCATCACTTCTATGCGCAGGCCGTTGTACATCAACATACCTTTGCCAACGAAGTCGAAACCGTCGATGCTTCCCTGCAAGAGTTTGGCTACTGGTTCGACTCGGATGTTGGCTTCGGCCTTTTCAGAACGCTTGAATAAGGCTGCGATCGCAGCTCCTGCTACTTTACTAACAAGGCGATCGCCACTTTGACCTTGAAAGGATGTACTGCTAAACAAAGCTGCTACCATTTATTCGTTTGCTCATCTACAGTCGCCATTATAACCCTATATTAAGAAATGTAAAAATCGCTTGTGCTTATTCACCTCATAAGCAGATCTTGTTTTTTGTCTGTCTTCAAAACAACATTGTTGAAATTTAAAGGCTCAGGGGGGTGCCTTGGAGACAGGCGCGATCGAGCAACGCCCCATCCCAAACGGTTTGTTCGATCGTGGCGCAAAGCAAATTAGCTCCTGTCAGGTTAGCGCCGCGCAGTACAGCTCCATTCAGGATCGCTTCTTCCAAGTCAGCTCCCGACAAATCAGCGCCGGACAAATTGGCATGGCTCAAATCGGCGGAGTACAAAATTGCCCGAGCCAAATTCGCGCCCCGCAAATCGGCGCCGCGAAAATCGACACCGCTCAAATCCAAATTGCCGATGGATGCTCCCGTCAAAAAAGCACCCCCAAAACTTGCGTCGCGGACTAAAGCGTTAGCGAAGGCAGCTCCCCGCAAATCGGCATTGCGAAAATCTGCGCCTCGCAAGTCAGCGCCGGTCAAGTCAGCGCCGCGGAGGTTGGCTCGCAATACGGCCCGCTGCAAGTTAGCGCCGGCGAGATTAGCTCCACTCAAGTTGGCTTGAGACAAGTCAGCACCGGCGAGATCGGCTCCCGCTAAGTCTTTGCCGGCTAAATCAGTGCCGGCCAACATCAAAATTTTGCCTTTGCGTATGGCTTCGAGGTCATTAGTCATTAGTCAGTTGTCAGTTGTTGGTTGTCAGTTGTTGGTTAACACTCAACAGTCAACAGTCAACAGTCAACAGTCAACAGTCAACAGTCAACAGTCAACAGTCGAGTTATTTTATAATGCCGGAGCGGCCGCGGTCGTTCGATCGCCCAAATCCTCCAACCATACATTCGGCAGTTGACTCGGGCGAGTCGGTAACTCCATCAAACCCATTTCTGCCAGCCTGACGACGTTGCTGAGAGTTTCCACCAAAGCCGGATCGAAGCGAATGCCGCACAGTTCCCGGCACTCTTCTAAAGCTTCGCTCAAACTCAAAGCCGGACGATCGCCACGCGGTTGAGTCAATTCTTGAAAATGAGCGACCAACCCCAAAATCCGCGAAGCAACGGGTATTGTTTCGGCTCGCAAACCCTCTGGCCTGCCGCTGCCGTCCCAATATTCGAGTTGGTGCTTGACAATTTCCGCCACAGGTGCTAATTCCGGCATTGCTTGGAGCAGTTGGGAACCGATGAAACTGCGATCGCGCCAAAATGCTAGAGTTGCTGGGTCGAAAGCATCGGGAGTGCGATCGAAAACCTCATTCGGGGCCGAAATTAAGCCGACTCGAAACAGCAATCCAGCCAGCCGCAGCCTGCGCAACTGCAAAGCCGGCAAATCCAGCAGTTGACCCAAAGTTTCCGACAAAGCCGCCACCTGCAAAGACGCTGTGGGGTTTGCGGTATCGCGTTCGTCTACGCGCTGGGCCATCCGCAGAAAAGCTTGAAGTTTGTTAGCGTTCAAATTCCGGCTGACCCGCAAAGCTTGACCTTCCAATTCCCACAACTCGCGGGTTTGGCGGTTAATTGCCACCATTTGCTGCTGAGAACTTTGCAGGTAAGTGACGATCCGCGATACGACACCGCTAATGTCTGCCAAGGGCGGGCCTTTAGTTGCCAGGATTTCGTGGTGCATTTCCAGCAAACTGTCGGCCAGGGGCGAGTTGTAATGTCGCGTCTGTTCTATAAAAATTTCTGCAGCAGCCGACACCAAAGACTGGTCAAACGACCACAAACCGTAGAACTTTCGTTCTGTATCTACTTCGGGCTTGCCTTCTGGCAAGTATTCCTGGTCTGAAAGTTCGCGGCAAAGCACCATTGCTTTGTATGTCGGGGCGAGGATGATTAAATTCCATTCTTGGATTAAAGGGTCGCTCTCATCGAGATTTATTAAAGATACATTTTCTAATTGCCCGGTTTTGTGGGTAGCGAAACCGCTGTCGGCTACTGCTGCGATGACAACGCGCCGAGAGGCATTAGAAATATCTAGGTAGCGATCGGCTTCCTGTAAATACCATTTACCCTGCTGAAACGCCACCAAAACTAGGGGTTTGAGTTCTATCTTGTCCCCGCCGCTGGTTTGCAAAATGTGGTCTTCTAGGGCGTGACACAGGGCTACTAGGGTGTTTTTGAAGTATACCCCGTAGCTAGAAGGCAGTTTTCCGTCGGGAAGTGTAGCTTGTAGTCTGGCGAGAGTTGATTCTGAATTCATTGCAAAAAGCGGTGCCGGCTGTTATTTATTGTAGCGGGCGATCGAACTTATGGAAAAAACTTTTGGCAAAAATCCGACTTTTTGATTTTTCACCGCTTAGCAACCGAGTCAATGTAGAGTGCGCAATGCGCACTTTACTAATTTTAGCAACTTTGTAGAAACCCTCTGTCTTTGGCTGAGTTTTTTTAAGACCCGAAACCTGCCGAGAGGAAGACGCTAACTCAGTTAAGTATTAACTACTATTTTTAAACAATATTATTAGGAATTCTGAGCGTGCTTCAAGAAAATAGGAGTTTAGGGGAACAGGCGATCGACAAAGTGGCCGAGATTGCTATTGCTAGCAAATTAGACGAATCGGAAACTTTGTCTGTCACAGTCAACACCGATGCGGGCCAGCTAGCCCAGGGAGAAGTAGAGGCCGTTGCCGTTGAGGGCAAAGGATTGGTAATGCAACAAGATTTGCGCGTGGAAGAATTGCAAATTCACGTCAAGGATATTGCTGTTAATCCCCTCACAGCTATGTTTGGCAAAATTGAACTGAACGGGCCTGCCTTCGGTGGGGCGCGCGCCGTTTTAACAGAAAGCGATATCAACCGCGCTTTTAATTCCGAATACATCAGCAGGAAACTGAAAAACTTAAAAGTTACTGTTGACGGACAACTGCGGACAATAGACGTTAAAACTATTGAGTGCAAATTGCTAACCGGAAAAATCGCTTTAAATGCTGAGGTATCGGTGCGGGAAACGGCCTCCACGGAAAAGATTTATTTCACAGCAAAACCTGAGATCGCAGCGGGCGGTTGGGCAATTTCTCTTCAGGATGTCGAGTATCCCGAAAACAAGGAATTTTCGCCGGAGTTAACTGAAGCTTTAGCGGACAAAGCTGGTGAAGTTTTAAACTTGCGAAATTTTGAACTTGAGGGAATGTCCCTGCGAATTCAGCAGCTAAATGTAGAAGCTGGTTTGCTGACTTTGCAAGCTGAAGCGAAAGTCGAAAAATTCCCAGAATAGCAGTAGCGTTCTGAGGTTATTAGCTGGTAGGGCGCGTCAGTGGATAGGAGATTTTAGAGGTTAGATTTACTCCACAGATGAATCTGGTCTCTTGAACAAGAGTCTAAAATTGTTAGATTTTCACGACCTGAGTCGTTTGCAAGTATGCGTTTGTGGGCGGGGTCAAAAACCGAAAAGCTTGTGACATCTAGCAATTATTGGAACGCACGCACCGGAAGACTACGCTTTGAAACTACCTCCGCCCTTTTCTTGTACGTCGGGTAAGCGAGTTTCTCAACCAAACTTTCTCTAGAAACCCGGTAAAAAAACCGGGTTTCTAGATACCCGCGCGTAAGTCCTACCTAAAATAATCTCTCGAAGGCGATCGCATTTTTTAAATCCCTCTAAAGTTATAAAAAAATCGATAGCAATCCGCAGCCAAATATCACCGCCGTTAGAGGCAGGTATGGGCAGTTTATTTTTACTATTAACAAGTAGTAGTAAAAAATTGGAAAAATTTTGTGAACACTGTAACTGCTTTTTTTAAAAGACTGGGTATCGGTCAATTTTTGACTCAATTTTTGACTGTATTTATGGCAGGTGTGCTGCTGTTTACCAGCACCGCTTGCAATGCGGGCGATGTTCGAGGTGCCCGGCCTGAGAATCCTCCCGTTCAAGCTGGAGGAATGAATAACCCTCACAAGGCTGGCGGTGATGGATACACGAATTATAAAACATCCACCGACCCTAAAGTAAATCAGTCGCCTGCTCAAGCAGAAAAGAATCGGGCTGATTTGTCGATTATGGGCGATCGGCTCCTGGCCTCGACTACCGCTGAATCTAATTCCTCAAAGCTGCTTTATCCGGGCTCTGCACCGATGGAAACTGACAAGTTCGACTCCGAACTCGGCGGAGATAAAGCTCTCTTAGAAGCGCCAGACGGACAGCCAGTTAAGGCTCAACCTGTATTCGATCGCAGCGATCCCGATGCCAATATTTTAGAGAGAGTAGGCGCCGCCTTTAAGGATGCTTCTGGTTTCCTCAAAGATAGCGCTGAAGATGCCAAGGAAAGCTCGGTTACAAAACTCAATCCGCTGCAAAAATAAGTCACGGGGACTAAAGATCGTGTAGGGGCTATCTGAAATTAGCCCTTACATAAATAATATTACTTATTGAAACTAGATAAGCGCTTTTAGACTTCCTATTTTCTCAACACGATTTACGAGATTTATGTTTTTTTTATAAAATCTAGCTCAATTTCTTTTACATTTTATAGAATTTAGGTTGCCATTTCGTAAGAGTATTTCTGGTAAATTCCGATCGGGTTGAATAAATCTAAAACATATTGATTAAACTTAACTATTTTACAATATATAAAACTGACGGGGTTGTTGCTTTCGTCAGCCGCTTCTGCTAGCAACTGTGCTAACCTTGACATTTGTTAGGAGTAAATTAGCTGAAGATGCCAAGGAAAGTTCCGTTACCAAACTTAAATTTTTGGGTTTTTCTGCATAGCCAGGAAAAATGCTAAACACTTTTAGGCGTAAAGGAGTGTTGTAAAGATGGATCAAATACCAGATAGCTCCTACATAATTGGAGAGCTTTTTATAAAATAACCGAGTTTTTATTACAAGAGCGAAATACAGCGCTTCCCGCTGTAGAATGGTACAATAAATAATAACAAAATATCATCTTGTATTCAAAACTAATGAAAACATATTCCCTCGCTCTAGAAAAAAAATAGTTATAGCACATTTTGCCCAAAAGGTGTCAAGCGAGGAAAGTAGCCCTCACGTTTGGTGTCAGCAAAAGTCTCGTTCAAAAACTGGTAAAACAACAACAAACCGAGGGAGATTTACAACCTAAACAGAGGGGGAAACCACGATTCAGTCACCTAACAAATGCTGAAGCAATCATCAGAATACTGGTGCCTGAGCATCAAGATGCTACTTTGGTAGAGCTATGTGAATTATTTGCTATTAAGACGGGAAATTGGGTGAGTCGGACGGCAATGTGTCGCCAAAGAGAAATTAGGACTCAATCGTAAAAAAAAACATGGCGCCGTAGCCAAGCCGGGACTGAAAGAGTCCAAAAATTAAGAGTCGAGTATTGGGAAAAGATCAAAGATATCGATCCGAAAAATGAGCGTATTTTTGGATGAAACTGGTATTCTACGCTCGACTGAGCAGAACTCATGCCCGTTCACAGCGCGGGACAAGAGCATACCAAAAAAAAGCATTTTATCGGGGTGCTCTCATTCACAGCTATTGGCGCAATTAGTATGAATAAAGTGTTGGCGTTGATGACAATGAATGATGCAATGGATGGACAGGCATTTGCTATATTTATTCAGCATTTTTTATGTCCTCAATTATGGAAAGGAGCGGTAGTAGTGATGGATAATTTACCCGCCAATAAATTAGCATCAATCAAGCCAATGATTGAATCTGTAGGAGCCAGTATTATTTGTTGGCGTTGCTGAATCAAGGTATGAATACTGCCGGAACGGGAACATCCTGAAATTTTAGGTAATGTATTAATAATTTAATAGAGTGCCTGAGCATTTCCGCGCACTTAGAATAACAAAGAGTCTTGCGATGTAGCGAAAGCCAGATAATGTCTCAACCTCGTATTTTCCCCTTCTACTCGTGTCATATAAGTCTTGCTGATGATGTGATCTTCATCAGGAATAAACATCGGATAGACTGGCCATCCATCCGTGACATAAAAATAGCATTTCCAGGCACTTACCCTGTTCCACAACGATTCAAACGTCTCGTCGGAACTACGATCTCCTAATACCCATCCTAAAATTCCTGGTTGAAAGTGGTCAACCGCTGTCCACAACCAGATTTTGTCTGTTTTTTTTTACATAAGTTTGTAATTCATCGAGTTCACCAACTTCTGGAATGACTTCAGGGTCATAAACATCTGGTAACAGTTTTCCAACTTGTTTTACCCAATTGATTACCGTGGTATGATGAACTCCCTTAACTCGTTCTATCGCCCGTAAACCCATACCATTGACGTACATTTTTAGGCAATCACGTTTGATGCTCTCGCTATAACCTCGATGGAGTTCATACTGATTAATGAATTGACGACCACATTGGACACAAATGTGATTTTGTTTTCCTTTCTTCTTGCCGTTTTTACGGATATGGGTTGATTTACATTCTGGGCAGTGCATAAATTATCCCTCCTATTCATACTCTAACTCAGCAACGCCTATTTGTTTATCCCCATACTCTCGCCTATTTTAACCCAATAGAACGCAAGGTGGTCGCAACTAAAATCTTTTTTGCGTATGTTCGCTCCAACTACCACGTCCATCATGATCGATCAAATAATTGCAGTTGCCCTGAACTTAATGAATCCTCAACATTTAAGAAATTGGGAAAGCTAATTGTTGCTACTGTACTTCATAACAGCAGGAACCGCTGTATTCCCAACAGCAAGTTGCAAGAGCACAACATTCGGAACCTGAGCCGTTTCATTCCACCAGTCTATTTCTCAATCCCCCTCCTGTTCTTGTCAAACTGCAATTCGGAAGCCGCCAAGCGAACGATGGAAAAAATCATCCGTGCCAATCCGATACATTCGGCAATATTGATACCAAACTGAAGTGCCTGGAACGATATTTCAAATGGGAAGACGATGAAAATAACTTTCATGCCAAAAAAGAGAATGGGCGGGGGCGGATACTGGCAGAAAATGAAGTAAATCTGAAGCTAGAAGAAATTAAAGAAACACGGGAAGCCTGGGTGGTAATGTTGCAATTTGCTGAGAAAGGTAGATTAAGTCAGGATGACATTGAGACAGTCAAGCAAGAATATCAGGATCTCATAAATCTGATAGGGCTGGAAGTCATCGTTTTGGAATCGTCAAAACACAAGCGGAGATTTTATCGGTGGAGGCGATCGCACTACTTCATCCAATTCAAAGAAACGCATTCTCCTAACTCGCTCATCAGACGCTGAATCTCAAGATAACTCCAAAGCTGTAGTCAAGGTCTAAATTCCTATGATTAAATCAATCGCTTGCTTTTCAAGAACAGCTAAAATTAGGATGTCCAATTTATTCTAAATTATGAGATTTACCAAAATTTTTCTATTTTTAATAAAACATCGGTATTTTTAGGCTTTTCACTTAGAAGTCAGTGCCTGCGGAATTTAAATCCCGGGCTAACAGCTTGCACTTTGTTGGAAATGATATCTTGCATCAATGTCAAGAAAGGGATAGATCGCTCATCCCCCCAGCGATCGCTCCCTTTCTTGATATTAGTGCTTTCTGGTCAATTAAAACTACTCAGTCAAAGCCTTTATACATAGGGTAAGGCGCGCCGAGGCGCACCCTACGGCATAGATATGCAAGGGTAATTCCTATTCCTCTTAAAGCTTCTTTCGCTCTAAAACAGCTTGGTTCTATTTTTTCTTTGACTCAGAAACATCAGCAATCAAATCGTCTTTATCAACTTTCGGAACAAAATCAGGGCGTTCTTTGGCTTCCCAACCGGGGGGGCGCTTGGAGTTGTACCAGGCGATCGAGCCGATCGTAGTTGCAGCAATAAAGCCAACAACAAGAACTGCTATTGGAATGTTCAAGCTGACACTTGATTCCGGCACTGGCTGCTGCATCAGCAGATCGATCGTTACTCGCTTGATGGGTGCAACAAGAACTGCCATGGGAGCGGTCAAGCTGATATCTATCATTAGGCTAAATCCTTATCTACTCTACTTTTACATTATCTTAAGTGCTAATGCCGTTTTGTTGATATATCTGAAGACAGAAAAAGTGACAGAATTGCCGCCATAATGGTTAGAGGTTGAAAATAGGAGAGCTGATTTTATGCCGTTGGGGACAATAGCATTGCTGTTGGCTGCTAGTTTCAGCCTGGGTGCTTTACCGCTAACGGGATGGGCGGTGCGAGTGTTTAGCCGCCGAGATTTGAGGGGGCTGGGCACGGGGAATGTTGGCGTGTCGGCAGCTTTCATTCACGGGGGGAAATTAGCGGGAATTGCTGCGGTGTTGGCGGAAATTGCCAGGGGTATTGTGCCGGTGTTGGCGGGGCGATTTTGGTTTCCGGATACACCGGAGATCGCGATCGCCCTGTTAATTCCTCTAGTTGCGGGCAGATATGCGATCGCCCGAGGTGGAGGGGTGACCAACGCTGTTTGGGGTCTTTTGGTATTTTCGCCGCCGGTGGCTGTATCCTCGGGCATTTGGGGGCTGCTGGCGTGGGGTTTGGCACAGCGGTGGTGGGGTGAGGGCGATCGGGCGAGACTGTTTGCTTCCCGTTGCGGGTGTCTGTGCACCCCTATCTGGGTTTGGGTGTGGCGACAATCTTTGCCCGAATTTTTAGCAGCAGCAGGATTAGCTTTGTTGTTAGCAGCAATTAATTTCAGTCAGGGTGATGATATGGCTTTATCTAAATCAGAGCAATTGTTTTCTCTTGATGACTCGTTAGATGCTGCAATCTGCGGCGATAAAGCTGCTAAATTGTCTCAACTGAAACGCGCCGGTTTTAACGTACCTGCTGGTTTTATATTGTCATCCAAGGAAGAAGGAAGTTCGGCAACGGATTATGTAACGGATGTAACGGATGGAACCAAGAAGGAAGAAGGAAGAAGGAAGAAGGAAGAAGGAAGAAGGAAGAAGGAAGAAGGAAGAGGGGAAAAGAGAAATGCCCAGCATTTATCAATTCCTGATGCTTTAATCCAAAACATCAAAGCAAAAATCCCCGATCGCATAATTGTTCGCTCTTCTGCTGCAGGAGAAGACGGGGATCTTAGTTCAGCGGCTGGACAATATCAAACCATTGGGCCTGTTTCAACTCAAGCAGAATTGCTTGATGCAATTAATCGCTGCCGCCAGTCTTATTGGACTTCCGAAGCTGTGGCTTACCGCCGACAGCGACACTTGCCAGACACGCAAATGGCTGTATTAATTCAGCCTTATATTGACAGCCAGTTTGCGGGAGTCATGTTCAGCCGCAATCCTTTAGATGGCGGTTCCCAGGTAATTATAGAAGCTTTACCGGGAGGAGCCGAAGCTGTTGTCGGCGGACAATGTACTCCGGTTCATTTAGAAATTGATTTTAGTAAACCTGAATTATTAGAAAACAAATTAAATGAACTTCAAAGTGATTCAATTCTTTCTCAATCTATTATAGCAGAATTGGTGAAACAAGCCCAAGCAATTGAAGCATTTTTTCACGGAATTCCGCAGGATATTGAGTGGAGTTGGGACGGTGAAAAAGTTTGGATTTTGCAAAGTCGCCCAATTACTAATTTGCAGCCTTTTTGGACGCGCACTATTGCAGCAGAAGTGATTCCCGGTGCAATTCGCCCGTTAACTTGGTCGATTAACCGGCCGCTGACTTGCGGGGTTTGGGGAGAGATTTTTCAGGTGGTTTTGGGCGATCGCGCGATCGGCTTAAACTTTAATGAAACAGCAACTTTGCTGGGTTCTCACGCCTATTTTAATGCGACTTTGTTGGGCGAAATTTTTCGGATGATGGGATTGCCGGAGCAGGGTTTGGAATTTTTGCTGAGAGGGCAAAAGATGGGCAAGCCGCCTTTGGGGAAGATTTTGCCGAATTTGCCTGGTTTGTGGCGTCTGGTGCAGCGGGAGAGGGCGCTCAATGCAGATTTTGAGGTCGATCGTACTTCTATTTTCCTCCCGGCATTGCAAAGTTTGGAGAAGGAAGAAGGAAGTTCGGCAACGGATTCTGTAACGGATGTAACCGATGTAACGGATGTCAGTCCGATGGAAGAAGGAAGAGGGAAGAAGGAAGAAGGAAGAGGTTCGAGCGAAGAAGAAATATTAATGCCTAATGCCCAATGCCCAATGCCCAACGATCAATATTTAACGGAATTGTTGGAGAGAGCCGAGCAAATTCAGGAGTGGCTGAAACCGATTACTTACTACAATATATTAGGGCCGATCGGGCTGGCTATTCGCAAGGCAATTTTTCGCGTTTCCGATGAATGGCTCGACAATGACAGCGCTCCTGAAATTGCTTCTGTACGAGCTTTGCAGCAGTTAGCTCACAAATTGCGGCAAGCTGCTGTTTCGCAGCCTGACAAAACTGTTTCAGTCGCAAATTTAGCACAGACATTTGCGGAAACTCCGGCTTTACAAGCTGATTTTGAAAAGTGGCTTGATATTTACGGATATTTGAGCGAAGTGGGGACTGATATAGCTGTTCCTACTTGGCGAGAACAGCCGAAAATTTACCAGAAACTGCTAATAAGTATGGCTCAAAAAGCCGAAACTAATTTAGTAGAAAAGCGGAAATTAGACTTGACTTTTGGGCAAAAGTGGCGGCTAGATAAATGTCAGAAAAGAGCGATCGTCAAAAACGAAATTAGCGAAATTTACGCGCGGTTGTTGGCTCACCTGCGCTGGACTTTTTTGGAGATAGAAGCTGGCGGATTAGCAATGGAGGTATTCGAGGAAACAGGGGATATCTTTTATTTGGAATTTGGGGAAATTCAGCAGTGGATTCGCAGCGGCGCAAGTGTTTCGTTTAAGGATACAATTAGCCAAAGGCGCGATCGCCTGGTAGCCGATCGCGATCGCCCGATTCCCCCTGTAGTCTACGGCAATTTGCTGCCAAATTCTCAAAAAAGGTCGATCGAACCTGCAACATCCGCAACTAATATCATCCAGGGAATTCCCGCAAGTATTGGTCGTGTCGAAGGCTTTGTCAAGATTTGCCGCACCGCGAGCACAGATTTAGGAGAAAATGCGATCGCAGTAGTTCCTTACACCGATGCAGGTTGGGCACCGCTGCTATTAGGAGCAACAGCAATTATCGCTGAAGTTGGCGGCCAATTGTCTCACGGAGCAATAATCGCTCGCGAGTACAAAATTCCCGCAGTTATGAATATTTCTGAAGCTACAACTCGCTTGCGAGACGGTCAAAAAGTCCGAGTAGATGGGTATCTCGGCACCGTAGAACTGCTCGAATAAACGGAAAGAAAAATGTAAAAACTTGTTTGTAGGTAGGGACACGGCACTGCCGTGTCCCTACCGCTAGCTTCATAAACGTGGAATCTGCTGTATCTCCGAGTCCTACTTTCTTAGACTAAGAAATTCTGGACAACATAGTTCCCGACATTTCTACCCACACTCAAACCATTAACGTTAGCACTCATGAAATGAATGCCTCCGTAAAGGCGACTAATGCCCGATTCGTCGGCCGCTTGACTGAAGTTTTCAAAGGTTCGCAAACTGTTGACAGTCTTGTCTCCTCTATCTGCAAAGCCAAAATCCGAACCAAACACAGAACTCATCACTGCATCTGCCGCACCGCTAAAGGTACTGTGGCCAGACGTGTACTCAGGGAAGGGTGGAGTAGTTATCAGCGGAGTCCACAGGGGGTCGGCCGTCGTGTTCGGATTGTTGTCCGTGTCAGCTTGGCGAATAGCTGTAACCGGCCGCCAAAAGTTGTACTGATACTTGGCATCCCAGCAACTAATAGCTGCATCGGCTTCGGCAATATTCAGCAGGGCGAACAAGCGGGCGTTATCTTCCAGGGAGTTACCTGCCAGGGCCGAGGCATCTTGGGCGATTTGGTTCCAGTGACCCGGAGGGGTAAACGTACCTGCGCCGTTGGCCCAGAATTTGGCGATGGCTGTTTGGTCGGGAGTCCGCGTGAGGCTGTCACTTTTGCCGATTTCTTTGACATAGTTAACTTCCTCTGCGTACTTGGCGCTGTCAAGCGCGGGCGGGCCGGGCGGGCGGAACTGAGAACCGCTAGTCATGGCAAAGGGAGTAACTTCTGCCCACTGTGGCGCCAGCGCGGCGGCAAGGGCAGGGGGAGTCGGCACCCAACTACCGGGGTCTGTTTTGGGGGTGTACTGCACTACTTTCGCGATGCCGTCTGTACTCCGCGAACTGATAATTTGGTCGGCAACTTGCTGTCCGAGGGCGATCCCGTCTTGTTTGGCTTTGCCGTCGGTAATTTTAGCTAAAGACGATGCGTATGCTTCGTCGAATGTGGCTGCTTGCGCTGGGTAGACGCTGACTAAGACGCGGTGGGCGGCTGCGGCGGTGGCAGCTTCTGCTGATGTGCCTGCTGGTGCATCTATGTTGACCCGGTAAGGGCTGTATTTTTTGCTGATGGAGTTAACAGCATCGTAAATGGCTGCGTGAACCATTGCCATGTTGCGGGAGGCGAGGGGAGGCGCGGTGTTGCCTGTCCGCACTGCATTCAGCATGACTCCGTTCCACTCAATGACAGGGTTTCCCGATAGCTGATTTGTGAAGTTGTTGCGGTCGATCGTGTTGCTGTTGACTCCGGTCAATACTGCTAAATATTCGCCCGTGAGTTTGTCTTGAATTAAGGTGCTGTTGCTGTTAGCGCCGATGCCTTGCTGGATGTTTAAATCTTCAAAGCTCAGGCCGTCTAGCAATCGAATTTTGTCATTGCCGTTGCCGAAGTCGGCGATGTAGTCGGCTGTGGCTAAAGTTTGGCCGCCGCTGCCTTTAGCAATGGCAAATATATCATCGCCTGTGCCGCCGCTCACGGTATCGCTACCTGCGCCCGCGTAGATGATATCGTTGCCGGAATCGCCACCAATTAGGTCGCTGCCTTTGCCTCCCCAGAGGATGTCATTGTCCGCACCGCCAACAATCGTATCGTTGCCTTGGTCGCCGCAGATTTTGTCTTTGCCGACATCGCCTTCGAGATAGTCGTCTCCGCTGTTGGCATAAATGATGTCGTTGCCATCCAAGGCGTTAAATCTGTCTGGTTGGGTGGTTCCTTCGAGATAGTCAAATTTAGGACTAGGGGTGAGGGATGCCATGTTTATTTATTGGATATTTTGATTTAAGCACAAAGATTCGTACCGTCTGTAGATGCTTACGTGTGTTTACCCCTGATTTAATAGTATTAAACTTTCTGGTTGATAAGTAAACGCCACAACCAAGCTTTATTTCATATTTAACGGGCTTTTTATGAAGTTTTGCGCTTTGAATCTGCGTAATAATACAGATATTAAAACTGCATTAGATACTGCAACGTTGGTGATTTTTTATAAAAAAACTGTTTTTTTTAATCTTTAGAGCCAGATAATTTTTACCAGCATAAAAGGCGCGGATTGTGTAACTGAGTAAGTATATATTGATTAAGCACTTCTCAAAGCTGCGATCGGGTCGAGTTTGGCGGCTTGGCGGGCGGGGACAACGCCGAAGAAGAGGCCGACTGCACCGGATACACTGACAGCAAGGGCGATCGCCACAGGCGAAATACCAGCTTGCAAGGGCGTGAAATTACCTACAAGCAAGATACCGCCGATACCTACGCAAGTACCGACTATCCCTCCGGCGGCGGATAAAATTACAGCTTCGACAATAAATTGAAATAAGATATCTTGTTGGGATGCTCCGATCGCCTTTCTGAGTCCGATTTCCTGAGTGCGTTCGCTGACGGACACCAGCATAATGTTCATAATCCCAATGCCACCGACTAATAGGGAAATGCTGGCAACAGCAGTTAACATAAGTGTTAGAGCCCCGGAAATCGCACCCATTGTTGCCATTAAATCTTTTTGATTTCTCACTGTAAAGTCATCTTCGGTGGTAACTTTGTGCCGCAGTCTCAGCAAGTTTTCTACCTGAAATTGCGCCGCGTCCATTTGCAACTCATCTTTAATAGAAATATACATCGAGGTAACAGCTAAACCGTAGGGAGATTTCCGCCCGACAATGCGGTTTGCCATTGTGGCGATCGGCACTGCGGCCGAGTTATCGTAATTCGTACCAAAAGATGTCCCTTTGGGTGCCAATACTCCAATTACTTTGAGGCTGACATTTTGGATACGCACCTGTTCGCCCAAGGGATTTGTATTGCCAAAAAGTTTCTCCGCTAATTCTGAACCTAGAACCACAACTTGGTTACTTTGCTTAACATCTAGTTCGGTCAAAAACTGCCCTTTTGCCATTTCAAAGCTTCTGACTTCTAGAAATTCTGGAATCGTGCCAAAAATTAGAGCCGAAACATTTTTGTTGCTGTAGCGAACTATTTCGGAACTGTTAAGTTCTGCTGACACGCCTTGAACGGAGGGGACTTGAGTTGCGATCGCCTTTGCGTCTGGCAGTACGAGAGTTTGAGGCGCACTTGAGATGGTACTTCGCCTAGCGTTCGGTACTCCCGGCCTCACGATTAATACGTTTGTACCCAGGGATTGGACTTGTCCTGCTACAAATTTTTGAGCTCCTTCTCCAATTCCAATCATGGCAATTACTGAGGCGTTGCCGACAATCATGCCAATCATTGTTAAACTGCTGCGAGTTTTGTTGGCTAGTAGCGTTTGACCGGCCATTTTGACGCTTTCAATAAAATTCATATTTTCTTTAAATGAACAAGAAGGAAGAAGAAATACAGCCGTATGTCATGGTTTGCTGTGCGTCAAAATCCCAGGACCTTGGGATTGCGGCGCACAGCGAAAATGACACACTTAATAACTAATTACGAGAGTCAACAGTCAAAATTCAACAGCCAACCGTCAACATACTAATTAAGCACTTCTCAATGCCACGATCGGGTCTAATTTAGCAGCTTGTTTTGCAGGTACTATGCCAAAAAATAAGCCGATACTGCCGGAAACACCGACTGCAAGTGCGATCGCCACTAGGGAAACACTAGCTTGCAGAGGAGTAAAAGCAGCGACTAAAAGCACGCCGCCGATACCGAATCCAGTACCGATTGCCCCGCCTGCTGCTGACAAAATCACAGACTCGATCATAAACTGAATCAGGATATCTTGCTGAGAAGCCCCGATCGCCTTTCTCAATCCAATTTCTTTGGTACGTTCGGTAACAGAAACCAGCATGATATTCATAATCCCGATGCCGCCGACAAACAGCGAAATTGCCGCCACGAAAGCCAACATCAACGTCAAAGCACCAGTAATACTGCCCAAAGTATTCATCAAATCTTTCTGATTTCGGACAGTAAAATCATCCTCTTTAGTAATTTTATGACGCAATCTGAGCAAATTTTCTATTTGAAATTGCGCAGCTTGCATCATAGTTTCATCCTTGATTGCAACTGAAATAAATGTTACTTTTGTACCGTAGGGAGACGATCTGCCTACGATGCGATTGGCCATTGTTGTCAGCGGTAAATAAACGTTCATATCTTGATTGTCGCCAAAACTAGAACCTTTTGCCTGCATGACCCCAATCACTTGAAAAGTCGAGTTTTTGATGCGAATGTATTGACCAACTGGCTGTGTATTGCCAAATAATTGTTCTGCTGCTTCTGAACCTAAAGCTACTACATTTTCTTCTCTTTCTAAATCTAATTTGCTTAAAAAACGACCTTGACCAACATCAAAGCTTCTGACTGTCAGAAATTCTGGGGTAGTTCCCACAATCGAAGATGAGACATTTTTGTTGCGGTAGGTAACGAGTTGACTGTCATTGAGAGTTGGTGCGACTTCTTGGACAGAAGGAACTTGAGATGCGATCGCCTCTGCATCTTCCACTACTAAAGTCTGGGGCGGAATCACCGGGCGGCTTTGCGCTTCAGGACTTCCGGGAATAATAAATAGCAAGTTTGAACCCAGAGAGTTAACTTGTCCCTCGATAAATGTTTGAGCTCCTTCCCCGATACCGATCATCGAAATGACCGAAGCATTGCCGATGATAATTCCTAACATCGTCAAGGTGCTGCGAAGCTTGTTGGCCATCAAAGTTGTGACAGCCATTTTGACGCTTTCAACAATATCCATAATTCGATTTTAGATTTTAGATTTTAGATTTTAGATTAGGGATTGGGGATTGGGATTATTCGTGTCAACTTAATATTTAAACCCATAATACATCCCGCTTGTAGCCGAGTCTCGATCCCCCTAAATCCCCCTTAATAAGGGGGACTTTGAATACTCTTGTCCCCCCCTTATTAAGGGGGGTTAGGGGGGCTCTCCGGCTTTGAAAACACCCTAGAGCGATCGAGATCAATAATGCCCCATGCCCTATGCCCCATGCCCTATTTCTGATTCTTGATAATATCCTCCAGCTTTTTACCTTGAGGAAGTTCGGTAAAAACGCGATCGCCCGCTTTTGCACCCTCTAAAATCTGAATCTTGTTGCCAATAGTCGATCCAACGGTAACAGGCTTAAACTTCGGCTGTTGTTTCTCATCGGGAACTAGCACACCCGTTTGACCTTTATTAGTGACAATTGCCACCGTAGGCACAACTAAAGCATTGCTCAGCTTTTGACCGACAAATCTCAAATCTACATTCATCCCCGATTGCAGCGACTCTTTGCCCGTGTCGATCGCAACTCGCACTTGAAATAACGTCACATCCCGTTCCTTAACAGCTTCCGGCGCAATTAACTTAACTTTGCCTTTAAACACTTTATCTGGATAAGCATCGGCGACTATTTCAACTTCTTGACCCGGTTTAATTTGGCTGATATCAGCCTCCGGGACTTTCGCTAAAACTTCCACATCTCTAGCTAAAGCGACAATCGATGTCGAAGTTGCCGAAGTAGCTTCCGAGGCCGAAGTTGCCGGAGTTACAAAAGCTCCTTGGATGGCGTATCTTTGCGTAATAATTCCAGCAAAAGGAGCGCGAACTTTAGTATCTTCTAACTGCACTTCTTGATAGCGGACTTGAGCTTCAGCTTCGGCTAATTCAGCTTTAGCTTGAGCTATTTCTTCCGGGCGAGAACCGTTTTCTTGTGCGGCTAATTGGCTTTTTGCTTCAGCAACTGCGGCTTGGGCTTTGGCGATTTCTTCTGGACGGTTGCCGTTTTCTAGTTGCGCTAATTTGCTTTTAGCTTCGGCAACTTCTGCCTCACCTTTGGCAATTTCTTCCGATCGCGTCCCGTTTTGCAATTGGTTTAATGCTTGGCGCTCGACTTCAACGGCAGCTTGCAGTTGCTGGATTTGCGACTGTCGATTTTCTTGCAGTTGTTGCAGGCGTCTTTGGGATTCTGTTACTTTAGCTTGGGCAGTACGATTTTCTTTGATCAGTTCATCCAGTTTATCTTGAGCCAGAGCACCTTCTTGCACTAACGGTCGATTGCGTTCTACCCGCTGAGCAGTTAGTTCGGCTTGGGCTTTACTCGATTCAATTTGCGTTTGTGCTTGGGCAATTTCTTGTTTCAAACTACCCGTTTGAGCGTCTGCTAAACGAGCCTGAGCTTGCGCTAATCGTGCGCGCCCTTGGCTGACTTCTTCCACGCGGCTGCCGGCTCGCAGTTGCTGCAAGCCAGCTTGAGTTTGCTGCAAGCGGGATCTGGCTCCTGCGACTTCTTCGGAGCGACTTCCGGCTTGGAGTTGCGCCAGACTTGCCTGGGCTTGATCTAGGCGCGCTCGGGCGCTGGCGATGTCTTCCGATCGATTCCCGGCTTCAATTTTGGCGAGTTTGGCTGTAGCGCTAGCTTCGCGGGCCTTGGCTTGAGCTAGTTGGGCTTCTACGTCGCGGCTTTCCATGCGAGCAACGATTTGTCCTGCTTCGACTTTATCGCCCTGTTCTACAAACAATTCTGCTATGCGCCCCGAGCCTTTGGGGCTGAGATTCACGCGCTGTACCGGCTGCACCGTCCCGCTGGACGTAATCCGCACCGTGAGGTTTTGCGCTTCCACCGGCACTGTCATAGTGGCGATCGCATCTACTTTGGGCTGCGATCGACTTTTTGCTACATATATAGTGGTCGGTACAGCTAGCAACCCGGCTGCAACCAACCCAATCGCCCACCGCTGCGGTTTGCGCGCCGGTTTCTTCGGAGACTGCTTTTGGGCGGTTTTTTTATCTGCAATTTTGGTCTCTGCGGTCTTGGTGTCTACAGTCTGAGTATCTTCCACCTTGACCTGAGCAGTTTCCTTTTTAGGGCTAACGATCATACCGACTCACCTAATTTAATCTCAGGATTACCTTAAAGGTAAAATTTTTGCTGATGCTTGGCATCGTCTTTCAGACTCATCCGATCGGGTGAACTTAAAAAAGTTCCCCAACCAGCACCTGTAAACAATTATAGCTAATCTTTGCAACTTGTTAAATAATGTTAAGTTTTTTCAGCTAAAAGAGGTGGGTCTAAACAGAATTGCTCCCGGCTGCTGGCAAATAAAAATATATTTTAGTAAATAATATCATTTTTAGGATCTAGAAGCGCGCTCCTCACCAGCGACAAAGGCGGATCGGACAGCGGGCGATCGACCGTCATTAGGTCATTGCGAACTCGCGTTAGCTATCGCAGCGGACTCTGCCAGTGCTAAGCTCATAATGGCACAATATTAAGACGCTTACTCTCATAAACCGGGCTTCTGCGAAAAATAACAGGTTTGCCCGCTAAGAATCCGCGCAGAAACCCGGTTTCACAGGTAGCGGTGCGTAAATCCTGAATCCATATCCGCCCTGTGCGCACAACAGGTTAAAATATTTTTCAAATCCGTTAAAAATGGAAAATCAAAACAATGAATCGTCCTCAAAGCGTTACAGTTTTGGCAATTTTGCAGCTAATTAGCGGCGTATTCAGCCTCCTTGACGGCTTGTTCATCTTACTTTTTGCCGGCCTTTTTGGCGGTCTCGGTGCGGCAGTCGGCGGGGCGAAAGTTGGCACTGTAATCGGCAGCTTCATTGCAATTTTTGCGGCGCTCAGTTTTATTTTAGGCCTCCTCTCCTTACTCTTAGCTTGGGGTTTATTTCAACTCAAAAAATGGGCTTGGACAGGAACGTTAATTGTCCATATCATCGCTACCATCGCGCAAATTGTCAAAATGTTGGGTAGCGGCGGTACAGCAGTCAATTTTTTAACTTTGGGTTTTGCAGCGGCTAGCATTTACTACCTGTTGCGCCCGGATGTTAAACAAGCATTTCGTGTCTGATTTCCTTTTCATTAACGGTACTGAATTCTCGGATCGAAAAAAGCATAGGAAATATCAACCGCCAGATTAATCAGTACAAAAGTTACAGCCACAAAAATTACTCCTCCTTGGACAATTGGGTAATCGCGCGTCAGAATACCGGTGTAAATCCAAGAACCAATTCCCGGCCACGAGAAAATCGTTTCAGTCAGAATAGCGCCACCTAAAAGAGTGCCGAACTGTAAACCGATAGTTGTGACGATCGGCAAAAACGCATTTTTCAAAGCGTGTTTCAAAATCACCCAATATTCCGGCAATCCCTTAGCCCTCGCAGTGCGGATGTAATCTTGAGAAAGCACTTCCAGCATCGCAGAACGAGTAATGCGAGCTATAATCGCCAGAGGAATAGTTCCTAAAGTCAAAGCTGGAAGGATTAAATGGGCGATCGCATCCCGTAAAGCAACAAAATCCCACCTCAGCAAAGAATCCAAAACATAAACACCCGTAATCGACTTAAAACCGAATCCCAAATCTACACTAATCCGCCCGCTTGGAGGCAGCCATTTCAGATAAACAGCAAACAAATAAATCAACATCAATCCCAACCAATACACCGGCAAAGATACGCCAATTAACGAACCACTCATCGCAAAATTGTCCAGCCAGCTATTTTTCCGAACAGCAGCCAAAATCCCCGCCGGAATTCCGATAATAAGTGCCACCAACATCGCCACCACAGACAATTCAAAAGTAGCAGGCCAGCGACTTCTAATTTCATCAATTATCGGGATACCGCTAATAATGCTATTTCCCAAATCAAAGCGGAGCAAACTCCATAAAAAAGCCAAATATTGCAAAGGTAAAGGCTGATTCAAACCTAATCTCGCTCTCAATATTTCCACCTGTTCGGGAGTTCCCCGTTCTCCCAAAAGCACTGTAGCTGGATCTCCCGGTATCAAATGCAAAAATATAAATACGAGCAGAGTGATTCCGAAAAGGACTGGCAAGAGTCCCAGCAAACGTTTAACAATATATTGAAACATCAGTTGATCTCATTCACCTTGCAAATTTGCCAAAATTCGATCGACCGTTTCTTCTACCGTTAGATTGGTTGAATCCAGCCAGTAGCCAAGGCGAGGAGTTTCGGTACGGAGAATGCGATCGAAGGCATAAACCATTGTTTCGTTGGCATATCCGGTCTTCGATCTTGCTGCATCCCGTGCCGCTACAACTTCTGCCTTCGGACACAGAACGATCGCGGACAACGGCACATCATGGAAAGTGGCAAGTACCTCAGCCAGTGCCGAACCAATGATGATGTCTTGATAAACGACCGTAAAACCAGCCTGGAGATAGTGTCGCGCTGCCATTGCTGCCAGGTGATACCGCAGTTGAAGCTGCTGATATGCCTCTGCTGACAAATTTAACGCCATTTCCGCCTGTCCGTTCACAATCATGCGACGAAAGATATCGCCGCGAAGGTGGACACTTTTGGGCAACCGTTCGGCAAGTGATTGCGCCACACTTGATTTTCCGGCGGCCATGTTCCCGGTAATCAAAATAATTTGTGGGTGATGATTTGCAGGTTGCTGATTGCTCTCCATACTATTTGTTAAGGTAAATTCATGTAAAGTATGATAACCCCGGAGAGGTGTGTCGATCTAAACTCTCAATTTTTGCTCACTTCCTCAAAAGACTCCGACCCCAAAGGACTCGGAATCCAACCTTGAATATTCTTGCGTTTCCCTAAAAGCGGCTGCGAATGTACGATCGGCAAACGCACAGCTTCCCCATGCAAAATCTCGCTAACTTCCGCATAAATTTTCGCCCTAGTTGCTTTATCCCCACTCGCCCTCCCCCGATCCAAAAGTTCCAGAACTTTCGGATTTTTCCAATTTCCCAAATCCGCCGTCGAACCCGGCCCGAAGTGAGGATAATAAAAATTGTCTGGATCGCCGTAATCTCCAATCCAACCCATCATAAAAGCTTCAAAGCCGGGAGGTTTTAGCCGATCGGCTAAATAAGCAGACCAATCCTTTGTCAGCAATTTGACCCGAATCCCGATCGCGCTCAAATCCGCCGCAAAAGCCTCAGCGATCGGCTTCGGCGTGGGAAAATAGGGACGGCTGACGGGCATATACCACAAATCCAAATCAAAACCGTTCGGATAACCGGCTTTGGCGAGCATTGCTTTAGCTTGCTGCGGGTTAAATTCATAATCTTTAACTCGATCGGACTCTGCCCAATTCAGCGCAGGCGGGATAAATTCCGAGTCGTGTTTTCCGAGTTCTCCCCAGAAAGCTTTGACTATTGCTGGCTTATTAATTGTTTGGGCGATCGCCCGCCTTACTTCCGGTTTGGATAAAGGTTCGTAACTGGGATTTAAGGCTAAATAACCGACATTAAAAGAAGGTCGTACCACAGTTTCTAAATTAGTATCTGCTTGAACCTCTTTCAATTGATCCGGGGTTAAATCCACAGTAAAATCAAGTTGACCCGCTCTCAATTGAGCTAATCTCGCCGCCGGATCGTCAACAAAACGAATTACCAATTGATTGGCTTTTGGCGTGCCAGTTTTCCAATAATTTGGATTTTTATCCAAAACAATGCGATCGCCCGATCGCCATTCCTTAAATACAAAAGGCCCCGTACCCACCGCCAGCGACCCCGGAGTGCCGTATTTAGCACCCGCTTTTTTCACCGCCGCCGGACTCGCCATCCCGAAATAACCAGACCCAATCGCCGAAGGAAAAGCAGCAAAAGGTTGATTTAAAACAAACTTAATTGTAGACTTATCAACAACTGCCACATCTTTTACCAGGGAATTTTTATCTCCTTTAAAGCCACCAAAAAAATCTTTCCAAATTTGATAAGTCTTGCCAGATTCTCGATAACCGTTAGGATTTTTCGCATCCCACCAGCGATCCACATTAAACTTAACAGCTTCCGCATCAAAATTTGTGCCGTCGTGAAATTTGACCCCGGAACGCAACTTAAAAGTCCAAGTTTTGCTATCTGTAGAACTTGACCATTCAGTAGCGAGACTCGGCTCAAGTTCCACAGTTCCCGGTTTGAAATCAGTCAAGCGATTGTAAATTTGGTCAATAACAATCACCGAATTGCCATCCGTAATATTTCCCGGTTCCAGATTGACCGGCTGCCCGCCCGCACCGTAGACTAAAGCTCCCGGTGGTACTGTGGCAGGAGTTGTCGGAGTTGGAGAATTATTGCTAACGGTGTTTGAGGTAGTGCTGCAATTTGAGAGAATTACAGCCATCCCAAAAACTAAACCTAATAAAACTAAACGCCAGGATTTTAACAATCTCATCTCAATAGCTCCTGTTTAATAGTAAATTGTACTCATGTAATAATAAAATGGTAATTCTCCCCGGCTCTTCCCTCTGCGAACTCTGCGCTCTCTGCGGTTAATTTAATAAATTCTATCAGGACTTACGCAACTGTCACAAGCACTAGCGGCTAAGCCACAGCATCCGCCCAAAAACAAGACCCTAAACATAGTGAGGGATAGAACAGGCCAACTCCAGTTCTATCCTAACTATTTCTGAACCTATCAAGCAGCTTTTTCTCCAAAAAACTTTAGGCGTTTCAACCACTTCTGCCAGTATTCCAGCAATTGTTCGCGTTCCAACACAAATATTTCCGCATCTTCATCGGGAAGAGCCACAACAATCAAAGCATTAACAATTTTATTACCAAACAGAGTCTCACCATAGCATCGATTAATTGCCCCACCATAAGCAACTAATTGTAAAGGCTTGTCGTAGAGTTTTGCTAATCGCAGTTTAGTTTCTTCAGCAGTCGTCCACTCAATAGTGCATGGAACAGCTTGATAACGGGCAACTAAATCAACTTTCCCGGCGTATCCTTCCACATAATTTGGCACAACTGTCTCCACCAACTGGACATCGCTAAGTTTCTCCAGTACAGGCTGAACGCTATCACAATAGGGCTGAATTAGGCTGGAAGCAGTGGGAGATAAGCCTTGCAAATAATCCTTAACCCACTGATGCAATAGTTCTCCCCGGCGACGGCTGGTTACAGCAATGCGATTTGCTTCTGCGTTCCCTACTTTCTTGCGCCAATTAGAAAGAGCAGCTACAGACTCAAGCGGCTGTGTAGCCTTAAGTATTGTGGTAACGGGTGGAAGCAGAATGCCATTTTCATCTTGGTAGTCAAACCGTCCATTAGCCCTAGTTCTTTTCATGATCAGAATCTCCAAAAAATTGCTAAATTCAATTTCGCAATTTAGCTTTGGAGATATCTCTCACGTTGAGGCTGACTTAGACTGACTTAGGCTGAAATATCTACAATCTTCAGTTTCAGCCTGCTATTGAATAGCATTTTGGCTCCCGAATAAGTAATATAAGAGCAGCCCTAACCGTGATTTAAGGCTAGATAGAAGATACTGGACTCGCTTTCAGGTAATAGAGAGGTTAGTCAATGACGCTGCCGCGTGACTTTTTAATTGAGATGGCTCGTAAGTATGCGCTTTCGCCAGAGCAAAAAGCTGCTTTTGTAATCTGGTTTAGCAGTAAGAAGACAGAGTTGGAGATAGCAACAGAACTCCATATCAGCAAAAGTGCGCTTACCACTCGCATGAGCCACGTTTACAAAAAGTTCAGTATCAACGGTAAAGGCCCAGGTAAATATGGTCGCTTGCTCAATTTTCTGACTGCTGAATATCGTAAATGCAAGGTTTCTGACTCTCCAACTTCTAATCTGTCAGAGGATGAGTTAAGTGACTTGGTGCAAGAGGTGCGCCAGAATTGGCGCGAGATGATTCAATACCAATGCGGTACAATGCGATCGCTCACCATGTCACAACCCATTGACGTAAGTGACCTCTACACCAACGTCAATATTCTGGAAAAAATTACCAGTCATCGGCGGCGCGAAATAGATGAACTGTTGCAAGACTCTAACCCGGAAAACTTCGATCGCTTTGGACTGGGCCAAGTAACTGAGACAATACCAGGAGTAGAAGCGGTTGAAAAATACTCAAAATTGATGGTGCTGGGTAAGCCAGGATCAGGAAAAACCACATTTGTGAAGCATTTAGCAATCCAGTGCGATCGAGGTAAATTTCAAGCTCATCGCCTTCCTGTTTTTATCACGCTCAAGCAGTTTGCAGAAACAGAAGGAAAACCGAGTTTACTGGAATACATCACCCAATTTTTTTCTGATTGTGATGTTTCTGCTGACCAAATAGCTGTCCTTTTCAAGCACGGTAAAACACTGGTTTTACTCGATGGTTTAGATGAAGTAAAAGATGAGGATAACAACCGTGTTATCAAGCAAGTTCGCGATTTTTCTGACAAGTTTCGCACGAATCACTTTGTAATGACTTGTCGGATTGCAGCAAAAGATTATACTTTGGATAAGTTTAAAGACGTTGAAGTCGCAGATTTTGATGACAAGCAGATAGCCACCTTTGCCCGAAAATGGTTTCAAGCTAAGGAAGCAGCAAAATCAGAGGAATTTATTCAACAGCTTGGGAAAAATGACCCGATTCGAGAATTGGCAACAAACCCGTTACTGCTAACCCTGTTATGTTTGGTGTTTGAAGAATCAGCCAAATTTCCCGGCTTACGTTCAGAACTTTATGAAGAAGGAGTAGATATTTTGCTGAGAAGATGGGATGAAACGCGAAAGATTGAGCGAGAGCAAATTTATAAAAATCTCTCTTTGCAGTACAAAAAAGATTTACTCAGTCAAATTGCTCTAACGACATTTCAGCAGGGAGACTATTTCTTTAAACACAAACAACTAGAGCAGTATATTTTTGATTACATCCGCAATCGGTTCGATGCTCAAAACGACCCGGAGCCGTTTCAGCTAGATAGTGAACCGGTGCTAAAATCAATTGAGGCGCAGCATGGATTATTAGTGGAACGGGCGCATAAAATCTATTCTTTTTCTCACTTGACTTTTCAAGAGTATTTTATAGCCCGAAAAATTGCCATCAGTTGTAATTCATACATCCCAAAGCAACAGGGTTGGTCAATTCTGATTAATAACATTACTGATAAACGCTGGCGGGAAGTGTTTTTTTTAGTGGTTTAGATGTTAGCAAGTGCAGACTGTCTGTTGTTTTTTATGAAGCAGGCAATTGATGTACTTTTAGTGCATGATGAAAAGTTACAACAATTTTTGTATTGGATAAATCAAAAATCTTGCTTAATTCAACTTCCGTTTAAAAGAGCAGCAATCCGAGCCTTCTACTTCGATCTAGCTGTGGCTCCGGCCTCCACTCATTCGCCCGATCTTGATTGCTCTCTAAACCTTGCCTTTAAGGTTGATTATAATTTAATATCTTTCCACGAAAATTTTAACACCTCTCCTGTTGATTTCCATCTCGATTTCTGTCTGTGTGCCACTCTCGCTCATGCCATTAACGACTGTATCGATACTGACTTTGTTACCCCTGACTTTGAGTTTGATTTTAATCTGTGCCAATCATTGCAAAAACTTGAAGCGGAAATACCTGATTGGAAAGATAGTATTTTATTTGATAAGCGGCAAGCAGAAAATGGTCAACTTTGGACTGAAAAATTCAGAAGTTTGATTATAAAATATTGCAATATTGGCCATAACTGGCTGTTTAACGACTCACAAAAGCAACTCTTACAGCAGTATTACGATGCCAATAAGCTGCTGATAGATTGTCTAAATAGCGGTTGTAATGTATCTCCTGAAGTGCGCGAAGAGATTGAAGAAACATTGTTATTACCAAAATATGAAGTTAAAAAGTGGAAGTAAAAGCACCGACTCTCGTCCGTGTATTGAGAATATCTTCCAGATATGTAGATTAAGTCAACCAAGATCAGCCAGTGTAACTAATCTGCTTGAAGGCTCGCAATTAAAACCAAACACAATCTAAATATATTCTTCACTTGTCCCCTATTGAGAGATCATAAAAAATTGTCCGCTCTCAAGAAAGCCCCGTGAATGACGTACCAAAAGCCCAAGCGATGACTGATACAGAAGTGGAAGCACTGTTAGATAGCACCGGCGGTTTATTGAAGCTAAAAAATATGGAACACGCCGATGATATCATGTTGGAAGTGGCGGGAATTTGCGATCGCGATCGAGTCACACTCGGCGGCGTCGTCGATACCCGCAATTTCAAAAAACCCCAGAGCACCAACGTCCCAATTACCGATCGCACATTCATTCTAGGGCAAAATCTCAACCCACACCTTTACATTAGGCGACGCAACCAGCATGAAAGCCAACGTTTGCGGCCCAGCTAAAGGGGTCATTCGATTTGAGATTTGAGATTTGAGATTTACTCCACAGGTGGATCTGGGAGCTTGAACTTTCGTCTAAAATTTTCATTTCTTCACGACATCGGGCGCTTGTATCCGTTTTTGGGCGGGTCACAAATGACAAAGCGATCAATTAATTAGGGCTTGCCGAAAAAGCCTAAAACCTTGACAGAGAAAAACTTTGACTGGTTTGAACGCGGAGCGTGTGCAAGCTTATGAGCTAAAATCTGTCCAAAGCCTAGTACAACATCACTT
>NZ_JAUBQD010000078.1:0-29021 GCF_036701085.1 Microcoleus sp. Pol7_A1 | reverse complement strand
GGATATGGGTTGATTTACATTCTGGGCATTGCATAAATTATTCCTCCTATTCATACTCTAACTCAGCAACGCCCAAAGAAGTTATCCTCGCTGCCAATTCCCTCGACGCCTAACACTTCGCTCCAGATGCCAGCAACCATTTCTTCCACAGGCGATCGCACCGCGGAGATCGCGCTTTTTTCCGGTGCAGGCAGCGATCGGCGATCCACCTTTCCATTCGGCAAAAGCGGCAGCGCCTCCAGCAGCACGAAGGCTGAAGGCACCATATACTCAGGCAATTTTTGTTTTAAATCGCCGCATAATTCATCTGCCAGGCTCGAGGCTTGAAACTCTGATAAACTGTTTTGTGTCTGGTGCCCAGCGATATAGGCGACTAGACGCTTGTTGCCCGGGCTATCTTCCCTGACGATAACTGCCGTCTCCCGCACCGCTGGATGTCGCTCCAATACAGCCTCTATTTCTCCTAGTTCGATGCGGAAACCGCGAATTTTTACCTGGCGATCGATGCGCCCTAGAAATTCGATCGTTCCATCCGGAAGCCACCGCCCTAAATCTCCGGTTTTGTACATTAAATCTTTGTCAATTCCTGGCAGCGGTTTTGCCGTATTTGGAAAGGGATTTTCAACAAAGCTTAATTGAGTATTCTTTTCATCTTTCCAATAGCCCTCGCCGACGCCAAATCCCGACACGCAAATCTCTCCTGGCACTCCGACGGGCACTAACTTCATCTGAGAGTCGAGGATGTAAAGATTTAAATTGGCGAGGGGTTGGCCAATGGATAGCGATCGCTGATTTTCCGGCAAAGGTTTTTCAATAATTGCCTGCGTAATATCGTCAGCCGCTTCTGTAGGGCCATAAGCATTGACAACGCCGATAGAGGGATACAGGCGCAACCACTGATTCGCCAACTCTACCGAGACGGATTCTCCCGTTACCATCATCCATTTTAAATTGGGGAACGCTCGTTGCTGCAGCGAGAATTTTGAAAGATAGTCTGTCAATCCTCGGACAACGGTGGGAACGAGTTCGACGAGGGTTAATTTTTGTTTTTGAATTACCTCAAACAATTTTTCTGGATTGCAAATTGTTTCCGCGTCGGCAATTACGGTTTTTCCGCCAATTAAAAGAGGCGCTAAAAATTGCCAAACCGAAATATCCGATGAAGCGGGAGCGCTTTGCAAAAAGGTAAATTCTTCAGTCAATCCCAGCGCCTCAAATTGGGCGTAAATGTGATTGAGCGCGCCGCCGTGTCGGATAATAGCTGCTTTGGGCAATCCGGTGGAACCCGAGGTATAAATTGCGTAAGCTGGATCGGTGCCGCGATTGCTAGTTTCTAGATTGGCTGCGGGCAGTTTATCGAAATCGCGGCGATCGCATATCTGAACCTCGGCGGCGATCGCTGCGCCCTCCGGCTTGACATCTAAACAAGCCAAATATTTTAACTTAGGGCAATACTCGATTTGGCTTGCCAAAACCTCTAAAAATGAAGCGTCTGTTAAGAGAATCGGCACTTCGCTGTGAGAAAGCATATAGCGAATTCTCTCCGCAGGATAAGTGCTGTCAATTGGCACGTAGACTCCCCCCGCCTTTAAAATAGCGAGAATAGCGATGAGAAAATTCGGACTGCGTTTTTGCAGAATTCCCACCAGTTGTCGATTTTTGACTCCTAAACTCTGCAAAAATCTGGCTAGTTGATTCGCTTTTGCATTCAGTTCGCGATAAGTTAACTGAGTTTCTTCAAAAACAACAGCTATGCGATCGGGCGTTTTTTCTACCTGGCTTTCAAATAAATCGTGAATCGTTCGCTCGACAGGATACTCTCTAGCATTGTCGTTAAAAGTTTCTAATAGCTGGCGGATTTCAGATTGGCTTAAAAAACTAAGATCCGCTATTTTAAGGTGAATGTTGTTGGTGACGTTTTCCAAAAGATTGACATAGTGTGCCGTCAGTCTTCTGATGGTTTCCTCTTTGAAAAGCAAGTCGCTGTAATCAATTTTGCCGACAATGCGATTGCCCTCGACTTTCAAAGCAATTGTTAAATCATTGCCGAGTTCCGCGAGATCGCTTGCAGAGTGAATGTTTTCCCATAAGACGGCTACGTCAAAAATTGGACAGCGGCTCTGAGTTTCCGAAAGTTTTAACAACCGCACTAATTCAGCAAACGGATAATTTTGGTGGCTGTAGGCCGCGATCGCAGTATCTTTGACTTGCAGCAGAAACTCTTTAAAAGTCAACTGAGGAGTTACAGTGGAGCGCAGCGGAACCACTCGATTAATTAAGCGATCGCTTTTTTCGGGGTTATAAATCGGCGAGCCGACAATAACATCCCTATTGCTCGTATATTTGTGGAGCAGTATTTTAGCGGTAGCGAGGAGAATTAGATAAATTGACAAATCGGATTTTTTCGCCAACTTAAAAATCGCTTCAGACAGTTCGTTCGACAGTTCAAATGCGACCTCTCGCTCTTTGCCACTATCTAGCACAGGTCTTACATAATCGGCTATCAAAGTTGTCTCCGGCAGTACCCCGGATAGCTTTTTTAACCAATAAATTTTTTGAGACAACAAGTTATTAGAAATGGGGGTAAGCTGCTTGATTTGATTGGCTACGGCTATCATCGATCGTCTCCTGACATTATTAAAAAAATTGGAAAAAGTTAGGGCAATTAGGAATTCAAGCAATCGGACAAGGCTTGTTTGAGAATCTGGCAGCCTTTTTTCAAAATCGGCCATTCTATAGTTAGCGGAGGCAAGATTTTGAGCACGGTATCATTTCTCCCAACTCTTTCGACGATTAATCCCAACTCGAAACACCGCGAAGTGACCTTTTTAGCAAAACTGGCACCGCCAAACTTTACTAAATCAATGCCCCAAATTAAACCAATTCCTCGGATCTCTATTTTTGGGCTGATGGGGGCGATTTCTTCGGCGAGGAATTTTTTTAACAAAAACTCTTTCACTTGTACTTCTGGTTCAAGGCGGATATTTTCTCGATACTCTAGAGCAGCGGCAGCTCCTACGAAAGCGAGTTGATTTCCCCGAAATGTACCTGTATGTTCGCCCGGTTCCCAAATATCCAACTCAGGTTTAAGCAACAAAAGCGACATCGGAAATCCATAACCGCTGATCGATTTGGAGAGGATTACCATATCGGGAACGATATTAGCTCTTTCAAATGAGAAGAATGGCCCTGTCCGCCCGCAACCCACTTGAATGTCGTCGCAAATTAATAAAATGTCGTGGCGATCGCACAAATCTCTGAGTTGTTGCAATACGCTATCTGCGCGCTGGGCTTATTCCTCGTAGGAGTCGGTGGGTATGCTTGCCGACTGCTGCGCGATGCGTGAAGGGGAAACGGAAAGAGGTCTTTTAACTTCTTCCCTCTTCCCTCTTCCTTCTCCTAGAGTTTCTGGCGCGAACTCAGGTGAGCTTCAATTTCCGATCGGGATCGCCATACAGGGCGCAATTCCTTGCGAGCAAAGAGCTGCAACTGATCGCCTGCGTGGGGCGAACCGGGTTGAGTGGCGTTGCCGTAACTGTTTAGCGCCATCGCTTTCACCGGATTCGAGAACTCAATCGCAGCGACAAAAGAATCGCCCGCAACCGCTTGAAAGCGATCGTCTTTCCCTGGAGCAAACCATACTGAGCGCGAAATACACCCAAAGCAGCGTCAGCTCCATTTGCAGGCAGATTCCCCTCCCCAGGCAATCGGAAGACTTCCCCCCATGCCACATCTAACGCGCCATAAGTTACCTCAACTTTGGTTGCTGTCGCTTCCAGCACCCGCACCGCCTCCGCAGGATTTGCCAACCCGTCTGGCGTCGTTAGTGGCGCATCTTCGCTCCAAGGTTTAGCGAATAACTGATCGGCATCCATCGCTTGTTTCCAAAAGGCAAACAGCACCGCACCGCGACTGCCCGCATCGACTTTGCGATCCCAAGTGGCGAGAACTTCCGCAGCGCGACGCGCTTTTTCACTGCCTTGCCGTGCGGCGGGAATTAAATCATCGAGGAGGCGGTCGGCGAGTTCTACCTGAGTGGAATGTTTGTATTGCATCAATTCATCGAAAGAGATTTTTGCATCTTCTAAGAGCATTTTTGCCGATCGCTGCGATCGCAAGCTCATCGGGCCGCGCGGTGCCATGTAGGCGGGATAATTATCCGGTGCGATCGCACTGGGAAACGTCGTTGTCCAGGGGGGATCGTTGGTATTTTGCAACCAACCGCTGGGCGGATCGACAACGCGCGGCAAATCCGCATAGGGATGATTTTTGCTCCACAAAGTCTCTGATGTATTGCCTGGGATCGTGCCTGACCAGTATTTAAAATCTCCATTTTTGCGTATGGGGACTTGACCGTTAAACAAGTGCATGATATGCCCCTCACGATCGGCATACATGACGGTAAACATGGGAATTTCCAAGCGCTTTAAAGCGGCTTCAAATTCAGAAAAATTCTTGGATCGTGCCATATCCCACCACTGCTGAAGGGCTGCTGGTTTATCGAGTCCGACAACGCGCAGGGCGATCGCTTTGCCCTGTTTTTCTGTAAGAATCGGCCCGTGAACAGAACGCCGCACTACAAGAGATTCCGATCGCAAATTCCCATTCTTTTCTTTCACTTTTAAAACCTTCTCTTCCCTGTCAAAATTTCGGATTTTGCCATCGAAGCGATAGCCATCGTTAGCGAGGGGCAATTCGTAGGCATCCCAGCCATCGTGAGTGTTGACAGTATGAGTCCATCCCAAGTTGTCATTAAAGGCGATCGTTAATACTGGAAATCCGACGAGAGTCGCTCCGTAAGCGTTAATTTCTGGGGCAACCAGTTGTGCTTCGTACCATAAATATAAATCCGACCAAGGAAGGTGAGGATTTGCCAATAGCATGGCATTGCCGCTTTGAGAATGGGAAGGAGCGATCGCCCAACCATTAGAGCCTTTGGGGGTGTCATTTTCAGCGAGATCTTCAACGCGTTCTGGATCGACTACAAAAGTAAAATTGATGACGCGTTGCGCGTGTGCCAATACATCTACCGGTTTGAGGGGCAATGCTACCTTTAATTCTTCGGTGAGCGCCTCTGGGTGTTCTTTTGCATAGGCATTCATTCCGCCAACAAAAGCATCGATATAGTTGCGAAAAATGGGATTTTGTGATTCATACCACGAATTGGCGCGATTAGGAATTCCCATAGTTTGCACCCAGCGATCGGATTCCAGATAATCTTCGCCCCAAAATTCGGCAGCTTGCCCGCGAGCTTGCCCGTAAAGACGCAAAATCAGATTACCGTGACTTTGCATCTGCGCCCACCCGAAAGCGTAGAAAAGGCTTTTAGTATTCTCTCCGTAAATGTGTGGAATTCCATAGGTATCCCAAAGAATTTGAGTACCGGTTTGAGGGGCGGCTTGAACCCAATTATTGAGGAGCAAAACTAAGATAAAACTCATTAATAACGAGACAATCCGCCGGTTTTTTTTTAGTTGTATAAACACGGGAAATTAATTTGCTAGGGTTAAACTTAGACATTGCAGCCTTTTCAACAAGCTGCACGAACAAAACGCCGAGAATTTAAATCTCTTTTATGGAGAACAAGAAAAAAAATTATACCAAATTCGATGCCCAAAAACGTAACCTCTCTACGTGTATAGCAATCCTAAATTAGTCGTAAATTTTTTAGCCCACCCCAACTCTCCCCGAACCCGCTGGGAGTCCGTAAGAAATTCACAAATGATGCGAGGATTGCTATACACATAGATCTGCCGTAAAAAAAATAACTCTTCTTCGAGCAATCCAGAAAATCCGAAAAAAGACCCTGTGTAAATCGGATGTGAAATTAAAAGCCCTCCCCTACCCTCACCAAATTAAAAAAGCTATAAAACGTCGGTGTGCCGGCTGTAAAGCATTAATGTTATTGGTGAGGAGGGGGGTAAACAAGTAGGGAGAAATAGGTTATGAAGTTATTTTTGGAGCTGCCCCTGTTGCCAATTTCCCTCTAGCTTCGTTCCATCTGCATATAGATAAGAACCTTGCCCGTGTTTTTGCCCGTTGAGGAATTCACCTTGATAGCGATCGCCATTAGCGTAAATGCAGCTACCTTTGCCGCTGAACTGACCCTCGCTAAATTCGCCTTCGCAGCGATCGCCATTCGCAAAAACGTAAACTCCTTTCCCGCTCATTTTACCCTTAACAAAAGTGCCTTTATAGCTATTTCCATTGGCGAACTCACGGACACCTTCACCACTAAATTCTCCATTGTCAAACGACCCTTGATAACGCCCCCCTTCTTTAAAAGTAAACAACCCCTGACCTTGAGTATTGCCCTTCACAAACTCTCCTTCATAGCGGTTGCCGTTCGGATATTCGCGAACCCCTTTACCGTGAAATTGCCCTTCACTAAATTGCCCCTCATAACGGCCTCCTTCAGCAAAGGTATAAATTCCCTGCCCGTGAGGTAGATTATTCAGCAACTCTCCTTCGTAGCGGTTCTTATTAGCATATTGACAGACGCCTTTGCCGTTAACTTTTCCTTCTTTAATATCTCCTTCGCAACGAGTGCCATTACTGAACGTAAAAGCCCCTCGACCGCTGGGGGAACTATTGGTAAAAGAGCCTTCGTAACGAATGCCGTTAGTTGAGGTAAAAGTTCCTGTACCATCGAACTCACCGTTTTTAAAACTCCCTTCGTAGCGGTTGCCGTTAGCAAATTCGCGGACACCTTGACCGTTGAATTCACCCAAGGCAAATTCTCCTTGGTATTTACCTCCTTCTTTAAAGGTATAAATGCCTTGACCGTGAGGTTGGCCGTTGAGAAATTGACCTTCGTAGCGATCGCCGTTGGCATATTGACAGATGCTGGGGCCGCTGAGTTTTCCATCACTCAATTCTCCCTCGCAACGTCCGCCATCGGGTAAAGTAATTACTCCTGCCATTGCGCTGTGAGGGTTGGCAAACAACAGAGCCATTCCCAAGTTGGAACCAAGTAATAGAGCGAGTCCAACTCGCTGAAGTTTACTTAATATTGCTGACGACATTCCCAAATTCATAATTCACAAAAAATTCAACTTTTAACTTTGCTATTCCTGGGACGGTGCTATAGAATTCCCAGCCACATTGCTAGAGTCTCAAAAAAATCCCTAGTCATTGAGCCGGAAGGTAATGGATGCTGTTTTTCCTTGGACGCCAGTCTCTGATGAGGCAAATTTCCATTTTTCTACTGTTTTAATCGCTGCGCTATCGAAGTCTTCGTGATTGCTCGAAGTCAAGATCGCGATGTTGAATGCCTTACCGTTGGGGTCAACGTCAAACATGACTTCCACTCGGCCTTCCCGCCCTTGTTTTCTGGCTGCGCTCGGATATTCAGGTTTACCGCAGCTAATGCAAGTGCCGGGAGCCGGGCCTTTCGGGCGCGAAGGACTCCCCCCTCTTCCTGGATTTGTCGGTTTTGGCACCGACCCCGAACCGCTGCCAAATGGCCCTGACGAACCCCCGCCACCATTTCCACCTCCGCCGGGTGATGAGTTGGACGCACTTCCTCCAGGGCCTCCACCTCCAGGGCCTCCACCTCCAGGGCTACCAGATGAGGCGAGGTTTCCTAAACCTCCGCTCGCATTTCCAGAATTGCCGCCGCCTCCTGGCCTGGTGGTCGTGACTGGCGAACCAGCCCCAGGCGTTCGGGGCGATCGCCCCGAACCAGCCGCAAATGGCTCTGAGGAAGGTATGTCGCCATTTTCGCTGGCACCGGATGGTGAATTCGACGCACTTCCTCCGGGGCTATCAGAGGAGGCGAGGTTTCCTACATCCCCGATCGCATTTCCAGAATTGCCACCGCCTCCGGGCCTAGTAGCTGTGACTGGCGACCCAGCCCCGGGCGAGCGCTGTATGGGCCCGGAAGAAGGATTTAATGGCTCTGAGGAAGGCTCCCCGCTACCCGCCGAAGCAGATGAGGAGAGCGGGTTATTTTTTTCAGGGCTGTCGGAGGAGTTGGGATTTCCAGCATCTTTTGTAAAGTCTGGGAGACTCCCAGCACCCTTGGGGCGGGAGGAGATAACGGGTGGTTCGCTTTTTGGAGGCTCGGGCGAGGGGGTTTCGGGTTCCTCGGCGATCGGGGTTTTAGGAGTTTCTGGGGAATTGAAATCCTGTTGAGGTGCGGGGGAAGGCTCGATAGGAGCTGGTGGCGAAGTTTCCGTTAAGGGCAGCTCTTTCTTAATCTCTGGTGGTGGCGTTACCGCTACCGGTTGCTCCTTGGGAATCGGTGGTGGCGTTGCCGCTATCGGTGGCTCCTCTGGAATCGGCGGGGGCGTTGCAGCTACCGGTGGCTCCTCTGGAATCGGTGGTGGCGTTGCAGCTACCGGTGGCTCCTCTGGAATCGGCGGAGGCGTTGCCGCTACCGGTGACTCCTCTGGGGGAGTTGGCTCTGGTGGCGGTTCTGGTTTTAACGTCTCAGGCGGGGGAGATACCTTTTCTTCAATAGCCGGCTCTGGCTGGGTTTCCTCTACTTTGGGCTCATCAAGCATAACAATTTCAATGGCATCTTCTGCAAATTCAGCAGGTTTGACCAACTTGAGGCTCAACGGCAGCGCGACACCGTGCAGGAAGGTTGAGGCTAACAGACTGAGCGCCAGAACTTTTTTGAGACCTTCTTCTTGTTGTTGTCTTTGCGTCGCCGAAACATTTGAAAAACTCATGCCTTATCAATCTCCTTTATGGATGGGTTGGCAACATCCTCGCTGGCTCTCCCACATCACCCGAAACAAGCTACCAACTGCCGCTTGAGCTTGCTATCAATGATGAACCTACCCATCCTATAAGAAGACTGTCACCCTGTTCAAGACTCTTGCAATTAATTTTCATTATTTTATTTTGATATAGCGAGTAGACGCTACCGATCAGCATTTCCTGTGGGTGCGCCTACGTCGCTCTCGTGGGTGCTGTCAATGTTCTGATTCTGGCAGGGCAAGGTTCCACAATGCCTTAAATACAATACTTTAGCCCGTAATTTACCAATAAATTTCAATATTCTCAAGCTTTTCAGAGAAGATTATTACATAACAATCAAAAATGTTTAATAATATTTTTATAAACAAATCTTATTTAAAATTGTGGATGATGGCTTGACAAACACTGAATTTTGTGGAAACCTAGTTGAAAATCTTTTAAATTATTGAAGATTATTGTCAAGTCCTAACGCAAATCTTTAGCAAGCAAGCACTGGGAGAAAAATCGGTCGAGATCGCAGTAGAAGCATTTTGGGTAAAGACGAAGATAGTCACATACAGGTAGTGCGTTTGTGCGATCGCGATCGCGCTTGAGTGAAACAATTCGCAGTCTGAATCACTTATACCGACTTGACGCAGAAACTCTACCAGCCTTCGATCGGGCTAATTGCACCATTAGGCAGCTTGCGATCATTCAACAGAGCTAGCGAGAGTACAAACCAATGGATAGTCTCATTTACATTTTTAAGGCCGCAGGCATTGTTGCTTGGCCGCTGTTTGCCTCGTCAATCGCAGCAGTAGCGCTGATCATAGAGCGTCTTGCCTTTTGGTTTAGGGTAAATCGGCGGCAGCGGCGAGTGGTGCGGGAAGTGCTACAGATATACAGTCAAAACCCAGATTCCGCCATCAAAAAGTTACAAGTAAACGGCGATTTGCCCCTAGCCCGGATTTTTTTAGAAGCTTTAGAATTAGACTCGCCCAACATCGAAGAATTTCGTTTGGCCCTAGAGAGTGGCGCTCAGGCAGAAATCCCCATCCTGAAGCGATTCAATACAATATTTGACACCATTATCAGCCTTTCCCCGTTATTTGGGTTGCTCGGAACAGTTTTGGGGTTAATTACTACCTTTGGTTCCCTCAAACTGGGGGATGCCACTGGCACCAATGCCGCAGGCGTTACCGCTGGGATTAGCGAAGCCCTCATCTCTACGGCACTGGGGTTAGTGGTGGCAATTTTTACGCTCCTATTTGCCAATATGTTTCGCGGGTTTTACTTACAGCAGATAGCTTATATTCAGGAAGCCGGAGGCCAGCTAGAGTTATTGTACCGTCACCGCTACGAAAAACTACCAAGAGAATCTAACTATGCGTCTACCCGATGAACCTGATAATATTCCCCAGATCAACATCGTGCCAATGATTGATGTGGTCTTCGCCATATTGACATTTCTAATTGTTTCCTCTTTGTCTTTATCCAAATCCCAGGGTCTGCCCGTAAATTTACCGAAAGCATCAACGTCTCAAGTTCAGGACTCGCCTGCTAAAATTACCGTCACGCTCGATGCTCAGGGAAAATTCATGGTTGATAAAAAGTTAGTCAACTTAGACCAGATTGAGAGTACGGTGCGACAAGTGATGGGGTCAAATCCGAGCGCCTTAATTGTGCTGAATGCGGATAAAAGCGTCAATCACGGAAGGGTTGTGGAAGTTATGGATCGATTACGCCGAATTAAGGGAGCTAAGTTAGGGATTGCTACCACAAAGTAGAGAGCTACAGCATCTTGCATTTATATGTGGGACACTAAATTCAGTAGATAAGCGGAAGAAATGAAACCTTATTTGAGGTAGACGAGTGAAAAAATAGTTAAAACATATCAACAAGGTGATACATCAATTAGGAAAGGAGTCGCTCGTTTTGATGTGAGTAAAGTCTTTGTCCAGAAACACTTGAAATAAAAACAAATTACTCGTCATCTTCAACCAAAAAAAACATGGTGGAAGTATGAAAATAGTCTTACACTCGCACAAGGGTCAATTGTCTCTTCTCTGATGATGGAAAAGTATCCAGATGGTACTCTTTCAGAATACTGTGAATATTGGCGAGAGCGCCGGAAACAATCTGTGAGTCCTAGTAGGATCGTCTGGTTGAAAATTGCTTTGTCTGCGGTTGAGAAGTATTTGCTGAAGTTCGATAGTTAGCGGCAGCGGCACCGTCCGGTCTTTTTTGCGCTGGGCTGCTTTACCCTTGTCTCTTTTAACCGTTTCCCCGATCCACATCCGATCGCACTCTTCTGAGCAATGTCGCCACAGAAGCGCCGCTGCCTCGGAGGTACGAAGGCCAACTCCAAACTTAAATTCTATGTAATTGGCATAGTGGCTGAGGGCTGGATGGATACGACATTTCTGAACAATTAACTTGATTTCCGCTAATGTAAATGGCTTGGCAGGTTGTTTGGGCGGCACCGATATTTTGACTTCAGCCCAAGGATTTTCTATTACCCACTTTTTTTCTGGGTTTATTCCCAGCAAGCATTAATTATTGCGATACCTTCTCACACTGTAATAGGCTCTAGCTTTAAGGTTTTGGCTAGATGCTCGCAACAATTCTCAGCCATGCTTTCGGAAATAGAAATAGCTGCCTTGTTGTTGAGAAAATTAGCAATTTGCTTCTGAAAAGCGAGGTATTTGGCAAATGTACCTTCTGCTACTTGGCGGTGCTTGTACTCCATAAATCGATCGAATAATTCGACAACAGAGATCGACTCTGCTTGTTTCTGAGCCTTGTATTTTGCCAGCGACGGATCAAAGTTACCGCTGCCCATTTCGAGTTCGATCGTCCGCGCTTTGATTTCTGCCACTTTGCGACTTGGTGGAGTGTCCGGCAGTCCGATCGACAACCAGAACTGCTTACCGCCCCACGACCACGCCAACCGCAGCCTGCCTTTGAGATTTTGTATCGCAACCTTGCCAGATGCAATATTTTTGGATCTTAATTCGATCTTACTTGCTGACCGATTATGATTGATTGTGACCGATTATCACAAGAGGGAGGACGACTTGACGCGCTTACAAAAAACAATGGAATCCTTGATTTCTCAAGGATTCCATCTATCGGAGCGGCGGGATTTGAACCCACGACCCCTACTACCCCAAAGTAGTGCGCTACCAAGCTGCGCTACGCCCCGACAGCTTTAATAGCTTAGCATGGAATTCTATAGAAAGTCAAAAAACTTTTAAAACATTTGCCGCCTGCACCAAACTCGGAACCGCAGCCGCCGGCCAAAAACCCTCGCACCTCCGGCCAGCATTTAAGATCAACTGCACGCTGTAAGCTTCGGGATAGCCTTCCACCTGCACCCACAGCAAGTCGCTTTCGGCTTCAATGGCGATTTTTTCCTCGTCCATTAACTCAGAGGCCATGTGACTCATTGTGCCGGCTAATTGCCCCAACAATCGGCAAAAATCGTTCAACTCAGCCTCCGTAAGTTCGATCGCCCAACCGTCGCCAGCCACCAAACCCTGAAACTCCTCCGCTTCCGGGTTCCATCCCAAACGCCATCCGCTACCAGTCTTAATTACACGTTCCACCATTAAGGGATTTTAGATTTTAGATTTTGGATTTTAGATTAGTAGGACTTACCCATAAATACGAAAGAAAACGGGTTTTTTACCTGTGTTAAAGGGTCAACAGCAATATTCCCGTAAAAAACCCGGTTTTTGCATCCATGAGTATTAAGGTGCCAGCAACTTCGCATCTCCCGGCTGCGGCTGCGGTATCTCCGGGGAATTCGATCGCCCTTGTGGTTTTTCCCCCGCCGCCGGTGTGCGCCCGCCCCCGGAACTCTCCGTAAAAACATCCACCAAAGCTTGAACCAAAGCATCCCGCTGCGATCTATTTAACCTTTGAATAGCAGCACGATCCTGTTCCATTGGATTTGAGCGCAAAACGTCGTTTCCCGGATACACGCTTTCCACCAAATAATCGGGAGTCGCCCCCAAATAGTCAGCTAAACTCAACTTCCAATCAAATCGGTAATTGGGCGGGCGTCCTTTGACAAATACGTGATATCGAATCAACCGCCCGACTAAAGTATTGGTAGGATCGACTTTTCCTGTTTCGTTAGAAATGTAGTTATTTTCGATCGGCAAATCCGGCAATTTTTCATACACCAATTTCCACGCATCTTGCACCCTCACTTGCAACGGCGCAGATTGTTGAGCCACCTGCTGCACGGACGCAGACTCAGAACTCCGCAGCAGCGAAGGTTCCAAAGCCGACATACTCAATTCGCCCGATTCCAATACCCAACTCAAAAGCGTGAAAATCGCCACACTCAAAGTAACGCACAGAAAACTTAAGCCCTGCTTTAATTTATTCACGGTTTTGACACTTTTAAACATATAAAATTTTCATAATCTTACGACCAGCAAAGTCCTACTTTCTAAGTTTATGAATTAGGAAAAGAAACCCGGTTGGCAGCATCCTGATTTTGTAAAAAGCGTTTTTTAGCAGTGCGAGATTCCGGCTGAGTTGCTTATATAAAATAAACCGAGTTTTTCGCCTAGGCGCGCCAGTCTAGTTTAAAAAAGTTTTGGGTTTTGAGTTGACAAAAATTGCTGGCAACTCTCCACTCAAAACCCAAAACTCCCGAAGTCTAGATATCTCCGATTATTTCCGGCTGAGTCAGTTCGTCCGACATCTCAAATATCGCCCGCATTACAGGTTTCATTTGATGGTCGTCCATATTGTCAAAATCTTCATAGCGACGGCGTTTTGCGCGGTTCGCCACCTGTACCGTAATCCGATAGCGGTTGGATGCAGCACCGATCAACTCTTCCGCCCGACGGGTTAGCTGAGTTGAATCGAAGGTTGGACGCTTAACCATGAGACTACCTACTTTATGTAATGTTACATTCTAGTCTAGTATGTCAAGATTCATAATTTATTAACTGAGTATCATTGCTTATGCAGGCAGCAACAGCCTATTCCTTTGGTCACTTGCATCGGGGAAATTCTCATCCCCTCAAATTGGTTGCTTTCGGTGACAGCTTAATCTACGGTTTCGGCGACGGTGTAGGCGGTGGCTGGGTAGAAAGACTGCGCCGACAGTGGATGTTACCGGAGAGTGCAGGACACGTTTTATACAATTTGGGCGTTCGGGGCGATCGCACCTATCAAGTCTCCCAGCGCCTGGAAAACGAGTTTCGCCACCGTGGCGAGCTCAGAAACCGCGTCCCGGATGCGATTATTCTTTCCGTCGGCCTCAACGATTCGGCGAGAGTGCAGTCGCCTACCGGGCGCAGCTACACTGAGTTTGAACATTTTAAAAATGTTTTGGATAATTTATTAGACACTTCCAAACAACTTTGTCCGGTGATATTTGTCGGGATGGTGCCCGTGGATGAAAGTAAAATGCCTTTTCAAGATTGTTTGTATTACAGTCATGCCGACCAATATCGGTATAAGGAAGCAACAAAATTAGCTTGTCAGTTGCGGGGAATTCCCTATTTAGATATTTTTGATAAATGGATAAATCGGGGCAGTGATTGGTGGCTATCGCGCCTGATTGCAGACGGGCTACATCCCAATGCAGCGGGGTATCAATCTTTATTTGAAGATGCAACGAGTTGGGAACCGCTAGCCGCTATTAGTCATTAGTCATTAATCAAATCGAGCGAGGGCGGGCACTCTTGGCACTGCCCCTACATAATACAGGTTCTGCATCCAGGACTGTATAAATTCAAGGTAGATAAGGGAGATAAGCAACATAAGGATTTTAAGGAATTTAAGCCTTTTATAATCCACACTAAGAATAAAAATATTTATTTTAAAAGACCGTATCTTCCCCCCACGAAAAATTAAAAGATTCAACAATGAGTACATAAGTGAGGGAAAGAGCAAGTTCGGCAGGAATCAATCAGCCTATTAACAGCTTGCTTGTCCTCAATAAAAAACTTGTGTAAATTGGAGAATCAAAAATGTCTGTATTACATCGCATTAAATCCGGTACATCTGTTTTATTAACACTGGGAACAGTTGCCGGAACCGCAGCGCCGATGCTAGCTCCCGCGCCTTCTTTTGCTCAGACAGCTTTTTCGGATGTTAATAATAACTACTGGGCAAAAGATTTTATTCAAGATTTGTCAGAAAGAGGAATTATCAAAGGATTTCCCGATGGCAGTTTTCGGCCGGATGCACCGGTAACGCGGGCTGAATTCGCGGCAATGATCCGTTCTGTGAAAAAAGCAAAAACCCGCGCTGCCGTGGGGTTTGCCGATGTTCCGTCTAATTTTTGGGCAAGCGGGGCGATCGCAGAAGCTTACGAAATGGGATGGATGTCTGGCTATCCCGGCAATGTTTTCAGACCGGCACAGCAGATTCCTCGCGTTCAAGTTGTAGTCGCTTTAAATAACGGCATGGGCTATGAGCCTACGTGCGATTTTCAAGATGTTCTCAGCTACTATAATGATGCTGGTGAGATTCAAAGTTATGCTGTCAAAAGCGTTGCTGCTGCTACTGAAAAACAGTTAGTTGTCAGCTATCCCAATCCTAAATCTCTCAAACCGAACAAATCAGCAACGCGAGCTGAAGTAGCTGCTTTTATCTATCAAACATTAGTGAGTACCAATCAAGCAAGAGCAATTAATTCTCCTTACATTGCCAAGATTGATGTTAGCGAGTCTGTTGCTGTGAAAATTCCCAGCGGGGCGACTATTCCAGTCGAGTACGCAAAAGGTAAGATTTTGCTCGGCCCCAATGACAAGTCTCCGATTACGCTGACTGTTGCTTCGGATATCGCGGGTAATAATAACCAAGTGGTGATACCCGAAGGCTCGAAAATTAGCGGGGAATTGCGATCGACTGCTTCGGGCGTTCAGTTTGTGGCTCAAGAATTAAGTATCATCAACGGCAGCAGAGTGCCTCTCAAGGCCACTTCGCAACTGATTACTAGGAAAGAAACTGTTACCAAGGGCGTTAATGTTGGTAATCTGGTTAAGAATACGGCCTTGGGTGCAGCAGCAGCGGCGGCGATCGCAGGTGTTACGGGCGATCGGGCGATCGCGACTGAAGAGGTGCTGGGGGGTGCGGGAATCGGGACTTTGATCGGGGTATTTTTGGGGAGAGATAAAGTCGATTTGTATGCTGTTAATCCCGACACCGATTTAGATTTGCAGTTGGATTCCGAGTTGGTAGTTGGTACTACCACCACAGGCATTTGTAGCGCTCGATAGAGCCGATACTTGAAGCCCCTCGCCTTGCAGGAGAGGGGCTTTAATTTGTCTATTTTACCTCGCTACAGGTGCATCTAATCAAACAATTATTCAGAATTTTTTAAACTTGTGAATTTCTACCGACATCCCAAACTTTCTCGGGTAGAAACTCCCGTCACGGGATTGACACCATCTGCTTTCTCGCACAGGATATTCACTTGATAAGCGTCGATAATCGCGTCAGTAAAATCAGCACCGGAAATTGCAGCATCATAAAACCGAGTTCGAGTCATAATTGCCTCGGAAAAATTAGCATTCGTCAAATTAGCGCCGTCGAATGTAACTCTATCTACCAAAGCACCGGAGAGGTTGGCACCTGACAAGTTGGCCTTCAGCAAAACTCCCTTAGTCAAAATCGCATTAGTTAAATCAGCACCTTGAAAATTTGTTCCCCGCATTTGGGCCGCGACAAATGTTCCCCCCGCTAAATCCGAGTTGGAAAAATCGCGATCGGACAAATTAATATTTGTGTAATTAATATTTGTTTTAGGCAGGGCAAATGCCGGAGTAGCACTCAGCAGCACCCACCCACAAGCCAACACTAAACTTAAAATCAGGCTCAGGAAAATTCGGAAGACACTTTTCATGATGATGGGAATGGGGAATTGGGCATAGTTGACTGTTGACTGTTAACTGTTAACTGCTGACTAATGACTAATGACTAATTAAAATCGCTTTACCCAATCTTCGCCAACGCGAAGTGTCAAGTCAGAATTAATTTCACCGGTAGAAGATGCTTCAATTTTACCGCCACCTAACTCTTTTTGCAGTAGATTCGCTGCCTCTAAATCGCCTTGCTGAACAATAATTTGACTTTGACGCTCCTTCTGGGGCGAATCCTGCACTACAGATACATTAAAAAAGCCCTTTTTTCTGAGAAATTCAGCAACGGTTTTTGCGGTTGCTGGTTTATTAGAAGCGTTTTGGACAGCTATTTTGAGGTTTTTGGGCAAAACAGACTCGGTTGGATTGCGAAATCGTCCTTGTGCAAAATCCGGCACGCTCTGGTTGAAATATTGTGTCATAATGCGATCGACCTTGAGCGCATCTAAAATCCAATAACTCCTCAAATCCCCTTGTTTTGAGCTAGAACTTCCAGGCAATATTACCATTTTAAAAGTATCTCGCTCTAATTGCAAACCGAAATTTGCCAGCGTCAATATTTCCTCATAATTGAGGTTTGTATCCACATATTTTTGCATCAATCGAACAATTTGTGGCAAGCGTACCAATACTGATGGACTTGTAAGGCGGTTCCGAATAACTTGAATTAAAGATTGCTGCCGCTGAATGCGACCGATATCTCCTAAACCGTCGTTGCGAAATCGAGCAAATTGTTCTGCTTGTTCTCCGTTGAGAGTTTGCCATCCCTGGGCTAAGTTTATTTTTAACTTTTGGGCAGTATCTGTATAGGACATCGCGCGAGGTACAAACACCTCAACTCCGCCCAACAAATCGACTAATTCCCGAAACGCACTGCTGCTGACTCGCACGTATCGTTCAATTCTCGTATTGTTCAGCATACTGCTAACCAATCGCGTCGCCAAAGCTGCTCCTCCCGTCGCATTGGCTTCGCTAATTTTGCTGAATCTAATTCCGGGAACATCGACTTTAGTATCTCGCGGAACAGACAGCAAACTAATAGATTTCTCTCTAGGATCGAGGTGCAATAAGAGTATTGTATCGCTGCGACCCTCAAAAATCTTAGGGCTATTGGCTGCAGCTTCCGGCACGCGGTCAATTCCCAATATCAAGATATTAACTGGGCGCGATAAGCGGTATCCAGAGTTGGATGATGTATAGTTAAAGCCCGTAGCCTCTAAGACTCTACTGATAATTGGCGGTTCCACGGGAGCTAACAGGGCGGTAATTGCCCCGATTGCTGCGGAGATGGCGGCTGTGAAAACTAGGAAAAATAGCCCCACTATATACAGGAAGAATTTAGGCTTTTTTCGAGATTCTCGATCGACTGGTTTAACAAAGTTTCTTTTAAAGATTGACAAGTTTTTCATTGACTTGCTGTTGATTATTGCATTTTTTCAGCTTTGCAGTAAAACTTGGGCGGTGCTTCTCGAAAATATTTGAGCAAAGCCGGACACAGCCAGCCTTCGAGATTTTTCGATTCCCACCGATACCAGTTACCGCCGTATTCTGCTTTCAACCACAGCATTTCTGCTTGATATCCGGGAAATGGATTGGCTGAAAATAAGAGTCGGAAACCTCGAGCGGCATTGGGAATGTCTGCGACAAGCGCGTTAATCATTTCCGGGACGCCCTGAACAAATGGTTCTCGGACAAGTCCGACTCGCTCGTCGTCAAAAACCCAGGTGTAGTGTTCGCGATAGGGATAAATTACCATCATGGCATTGGACATGGTATTTTCCTCTTTTCATTTCATTTCTTTTATCTGCGAAAATGTAAGTATTGATACATTATATTCTGTTGCGCGGAAGTTGTGCACTATCGGATTTTACCACCCTATTTTAACTTAGGAAATTTCGCTGGTTATTTACCAATTTTTTTCGTCTGTTGCAGGCGAACTCTAGATTTATCGGGATTGATAGCTGTTTTTTTTACTTGTTATTTCTAGATAAGTAATAACAACTTTTTTGAAAGTTAAAGATAATTTATTGCATAGTTTTTGTCTGGTTGTGCCTATTTTTATAACCAATATTACCTTGGTAGGAATGACGAATAGTCTTTATTCACCCAAACTATTAGAACCGAAACCCAAACTACAAACCTATAACTGTTTGTAGTTTGGTGTTATGTTTTTTTTGAAGATCCCGTTCAAATTCTAGTCAGCTCAACCAGCGCCTTAGCCAAATATTGATACTGCGGCAAAGTATTGTATAACTGAGCCGAAATCCTCACCAACTGCTTACTAGCATCCGGCCAAGGAATCACCGGAACTTCTATTTTAAAAATCTCCCACAGCGCCTCTTGCAAAGGTGGAATTCCTCCCTTTGCAACCGCATCAGACTGGGAGTCTGCCAGTGGCACAACTGCCATCGAACCCACCATTTCATCGGGACAAGGCAGTGGCAAACTTAATTTGTCCGCCAATATTTTTCTCCCCGCCAACGCCAAAGCATGATTTTTTGCCCTCAATTCCGGCCAGCCACCGCTCAACAAAGAACCCATAAAATCAATAGCTACAGGCACGCACAAATAGGGGCTAGGATCGACTGTTCCCATCCAGTCAAATTCTAGTTGAAAGCGCGATTTATCAGCGCGGGGCGAGTTAGCACCGTGACTGATCGTAGTTGGGCGAATAGCATCTTGCTTGTCGCGCCGCACGTATAAAAAGCCCGCACCTTTCGGCGCGCAGAGCCATTTGTGGCAATTTCCCGTATAGTAAGCCGCGCCAATTTCATCTAAATTAAGTGCTACCATTCCCGGCGCGTGAGCTCCGTCTACTAATACATCAACGCCACGGTTAGCTAACTCGCCAACTAACTGTTTGATGGGAAATATTAAACCTGTTTGGCTCACAACGTGGTCTAATAAGGCTAACTTTGTTTGCGGTGAAACGCGCTTAATTATTGCTTCAATAATTTGTTCGGGTGACTCAATTGGAAATGGGACTTCTGCTACTATTACTTTAGCGCCTGTACGCTCGGCTACAAAATTAAGTGTGTTGCGGCAAGCGTTGTATTCCTGATTTGTAGTTAGCAATTCGTCGCCCGGAGAAAAAAAGAGCGATCGCAAAACTGCATTTACTCCCGTCGTCGCATTCGGGACAAAAGCCAAGTCATCCTCACTCGCACCGATAAATGCGGCTAACTGATTTCTCGCATTATCCAACAAAGGCTCAAATTCCCGCATTAAAAAGCGCAAAGGTTCTCTTTCCAGTTGTTCCCGAAAAGCGGTTTGCGCTTCCAGTACGGGAATCGGACAAGCCCCAAAAGAGCCGTGATTGAGAAAAGTTATATGGCGATCGAGCAACCAATATTCGTTAATCATTAGTAATTAGTCAGTAGTCAGTAGTCATTAGTCATTAGTCAGCAGTCATTAGTCATTAGTCAGTTAACTGTCAACTGTCAACCGTTACTCATTTTACCTTTTAATTGCTCAAACTCTTCTAATGTATTGCAATTCGATAACATTACTGCTTCTCGTTCCCCGAAAGGTAGAGGGATTGCGGGGATTTGATTTAACCACACTTGAAAGGAACGTCCACCTTTGTCAATAAAACTTTGCAAACTGGGCAGAGCTTTTTGGCGGTAGAAGCCGCATAAAGGCTCCCAGCGCGAATTTTGATAAGGCACAACTGCTAAAGTTGATGGGGGAAACTCGGTTAACTGACTCGCCCACTTCTGAATAATCTGGGCATCCAACAAAGGCAAATCGCAAGCTAACAGTAAAATCCACTCGGCGGCAATTTCTGTCAATCCCTGAGTCAATGCAACCAAGGGCCCGGAGCCCGGATTGTACTCTACCAGAAATTGGGATGTTTCGGTTAAGGTCGATCGATAGCGATCGGGCCAAGCAGTCAGAACATAAACTTCTGGCCCTACAACTGTTGCAACTTCCAACGCCCGCTGCAATAAGGATTTGCCCTCAATTTCCAGTAGAGCTTTATCCCTACCCATCCGCGAACTTTGACCGCCGGCAAGCACAATTACAGCAATTTGATGATTAGTCATTGGGAAGAGGGAAGAGGGAAGAAGGAAGAGCGAAGAGGGAAGAAGGAAGAAAAATTTATCAATATTTGGCGTGCATTGCTCACAAAGCCTGCTCAATGTAGCGTACCCACTGCACACACAACCTGATTAATCATTCTCAACTCAAAACACTAACGGCTTTGCTAACTTCCTCAAGTTTTTGCACGACTTGACCGCTGCTCAATAAAGTTTCTGCCTCAATTAAACCCGAACTCATATCCAAACAAACTCCGCTGCGCCACAGATAAAAGCCGCCGTTCCAGATAGCGGACTGCATCAATTCCGATTGTTTACCCAGCAACACTTCCTGCATTTGTTTTAATAACTCAGAGGCTGATTCAAAGGCAGGATTTGTGCTGCTAAAACCGTAATCTCCGTGAGCTAAAAGCACTCGCTCGAACTCCGCATCCGGCTTAGCAATGCCGATAATTGCAGTGCGATCGCGCGGCAAATCGCAGCTTCCCTCCAATCCTTTGACTGTGGTATAATTTTTGATTCCCCGCAACTCAAAGGCTTTTTGAAACATACCTTCTGTCGGCGGGTGGACGTAGCCGGAGATGACGTTAACGTCGCCAACATAGGGACACCACATCAACTCCATTGTCGAAAAAGGCGGCCGTTTGCCGATTTCGCGGCGGTAGGGAACTAAAGCGGCGGCTTGAGGAAAATGCTTGGGAATGTAAACAAAACCTAAACCCGTACTGTCAAAAACTTGCTGAACTTTTTCTAAACGGAGTTTGCTCCAGTCAACTCCCAAACCGCGCCAAATTTCAATCAAGGGAATGCCTTCCTTGGTTGGCATTGTATCGCCCCCGTGCATGAGGGTTGGGACGCCAGAGGCGGCTAAAATTAGGGCTGTTAAAGGGCTAATTGGAGCCGTGCGCGATCGCCCGTCGTAAGCAACGCCAAACACGGCGACGGTAGAGACGGAAAAACCTTTTTCTCGGTTTGGGGGGGCAAGCACAGGCCCCAATTTTTCATAAGCATCGAGCATTCCGGCTAATTCTTCGCCGGTGGGCCGTTTAATGCGGTGGGCAATCATAAAAGCTCCGATTTGAGTCGGTGTTGCTTCTCCCAGCAGCATCATCCGCGTGGCTGCTGCTGCTTCGGAGCGAGTTAAGTTTTCTCCTGTGTGTACTCCGCTGCCAATTTTTCGCAGCAATTCTCTAAATGCGTCACTCATAACTTTTGAAGTTGGTAATTGGTAGTGGGTAATTGGTAGTATTTAAACCGTTTTAAATTTAAATTTCAGAACTATCTATTCAAAATAATCGAATTATACCATTTCCCAAAAAGAAGGCAATTGTTGGAAATATCCAAACCCTTATTTCATCAGTCATTCCCAATCTAAAATCTAAAATCTAAAATCTAAAATGGTATTAACTGCCTGATTTTTCTAGCTTGATGACATCAAAAGGCGGCACAAATTCGCGTACCAGATTCCAGAAATGGGCGATCGGCGGAATTTGCATTCGATCGTGTGTTGTCACCAACACCACTTCGCGAGTCCAAGCCGGATCGGCTACCGATTGACCGATCGCCGAAACCTTGGAATTTGAGCGCTCATGGGCGATCGACCGAACTGCTAAAGTGCGATCGGTTTTCGCCTCCACCAAAGCTGAATGCGGCAGCAAAGCAATCAATTCTCCCTGTCGCACCACACCCCGAAAAGCATCAAGAGTGTTGAGTTCCAAAACAGCATGAAGTTTAGCACCGATGCGTCCAAATTGTTCTTGCACCATCCGCTGCATTCCGTACCCATCCTTAAACACCACTTGCGGGTAACAAATCAATTCCGGCCAAGGTACTCGATCGTACTTGGCCAGGGGATGACCCGCCGCCATCAACACCTCGATCGGCTCATTGTAGAGCACCTCAACCAACATTTCCGGGGCTTGAGTAAAATAGCGGTTGTTCATCACCACCGCTATGTCCACCAAACCGTCTTTGAGGACTTTCAGAGCTCGATCGCTCCCCAGGGAAGTCACCCGCAACTGCACCTCTGGATAGTCGCGGCAAAACTTTTGCAGCACAGGCGGCAAATAAGCAGCGCAAACCGAGTGAATCGCAGCCACGCAAAGTTCCGGCTGCTTTCCCGCCAGTAACTCTCCCAATTCTTCTGCTGCATTTCGCCAAGTCTGACAGATTTTGCGAGCGTGAGGCAGCAGGCGTTCCCCTCCCACAGTCAGCTTCGCGTGGGCCGTGCGGTGAAACAGCGACAAACCCACTTCTGCTTCTAGTCCCTGCACTTGGCGGCTAATAGTCGATTGGGTAACGCCGCACTTCCGGGCAGCTTGCTGAAAGCTACCGGTTTCAGCAACTGAAAGAAATGCTTGAAGCTGCTCTAAGCGCATGGATGTTTAATTCGAGATGGTTTCAGAAATTTTACGGGAAGATAATCTGTGACATTAACCGATTTAGTAGAAGAATTTAGTAGACTTTGATACAGGTACAGATTAGTTTTGATTCCGGGGCTAGACGCGGGGATGCTTGGCTCTACGAATCAATTTCCTCGGGTAGGATTTATAAGTCCCCAAGTAGAGGTCGATTCTTCAATATAGAAGGGATTTCTGAATCTGCAAAATCATCAAAAAATGGATATAATAAAGATAAATTCATCGAATTTTGCAGGCTTGTAGCTCAAAGTTTTGAAGGAAATCCCCAGTCATGATCGCTTCATAAAATGCGCTAAATTGCTTGGTTTCTCCCTATGCTTTGGACTTTAAAACTTGCCTTGAATTTCTTACCTCCTCGGGCATTATAATACCTGACTGTCCCTAAATCTCTCAATAAATGTACGAATATAGCAGGTCGGTTAAAACCTGCCGTGAACTTTGATCCCCGGACTAAAGCCACTGTTGTTTTCTGTTTTTTTTTGTATAAACTAGGAATTAGCGGGTCAGCAACACAAGTGCAAGTAGGATCGATCGCACAGGAAAGCCGAAATACTGCAATTTCTTAAGATTATGTCATTTAACCACAATTTTATTCCGCAAGGTGGATGTTGCCAGTGGCAACCCCAGTTGATGGGACTGCACGCGGTCAGCGATTTATTAATTGCCTTGGCTTATTATTCAATTCCAGCAATTCTGACATACTTTGCCCGGAAGCAGCGGGACGTGCCTTTGAGCAAGGGGTTACTCCTATTGGGAGCCTGGTTTTTCTGCGGCGGGACAACTCACTTGATGCAAGTTTGGATGCTGGTGCATCCCAGCTACTGGCTGTCAAGTTCGATCGCGGCCGTTACCGCTATCATCTCTCTGTGGGCTGTAGCGTTCCTGATACCGTGGGTTCCTCAAGTGTTGGCTTTGGCTGGGGCGGCCTCTTTAGCAGGAAATACGGCGCTGGGAACTGAAAAGGTCGATCGACGGCAAGCCGACTCTGCCATTAAAAATTCCCTCGCATTCCCCACAACCGAACTCCAGCAAATTAACGAGCAATTGCTCGCAGAAATAACGCAGCGCGAGCGAGTCGAGGAACTCCTGCTTGACACTGTAGACAAGCTGCAAGAAAGCCAAGAACGCTTCCGCGTTTTTCAGGAATTATCTCTAGACGGATTTAACGTGTTTCGCAGCATTCGCGACGAATCCACAATTGTGGATTTTGAATGGGAATACGTCAATCCCGCAGCCGCAAAAATTCAACACAGTACACCTGAAGAATTAATCGGCAAGCGATTGCTAGAAGTGCGGCCCGGTCATAAAGATAGCGGTTTGTTCGATCGTTTCGTGCAAGTTGTAGAAACAGGAATTACCCTGGATACCGAGATTTATTACAACAGCGAAGGCATTGTCGGCTGGTTTCGGATGATGACTGTTAAATTGGGCGACGGCATTGCTATTTCTTTTAGCGATATTACTGGGCGCAAGCAAGTAGAAGCATCCCTGCGCAACGCGCTGCAAAAACTCACTTCTCATTTTGAAAATACTCCCCTAGCGGTGATTGAGTGGGATGAAAACTTTCGGATCAGCGGGTGGTCGCCGGCAGCCCAGAAGATTTTTGGGTGGGAAAAAACTGAAGTTTTAGGCAAGCATTTTAGCGAATGGAACTTTATTTCTAAAGGCGATTTTGAAGAGGTAGAATCGGCAATTTATAGTTTAAAAAAACTAGGTACTCGCTGCAATGTAGTTCGCAACAGCAATTATAATAAGCGTGGTTCGTTGGTGCACTGCGAGTGGTACAATTCGGCTTTTTACAGCGATTCGGGACAGTTGGTATCGGTGCTGTCTCTGGTTTTGGACGTGACGGAACGCTTTAAATTTCTGGAAGTGCTGCGACAGTCTGAAGAGCGGTTTCGGATTGCTGCAGAAAGTGCCAGCGATTTGATTTACGAATGGGATATCGAGACCGGCATCGTGCTGTGGTTCGGTCACGTAGACCAACATTTGCAGTACGAAAAAGGCGGATTTCCGAGGACAAGAGCAGCTTGGAACAGTATCTTGCACCCGATCGACCGCGATCGAGTTTTGGCCGCGGTCGATGGGTATTTGAGTGCGCCAGACAGTTCTGCCGCCCCATTTTTTCAGGAATACCGCGTTCAGTCCCAGGGGGGCGGCGTGCTCCACTGGATCGATCGGGGCAAAGCAGTGCTTGACAAACAAGGCAATCCCTACAAATGGATCGGCGTGATTAGCGACATCAGCGATCGCAAAGAGGCGGAAGAACAGCGGAATCTAGCTTTGGCGCGGGAAAAGGCCGCCCGCCGCGAAGCCGAAGCCAGCGAACTGCTTTACCGCGTCCTCGCTGAAGCCATCCCCCAAATCGTTTGGACTGCCAGACCCGACGGCTGGGTGGACTACTTCAACCAGCGCTGGTTTGAATATACTGGCTTGACGCTGGAGGAAACTCAAGGCTGGGGGTGGCAGCTAACCCTGCATCCAGATGACGCGGAAGATTCTGTAGAACGCTGGAATACCTCCGTACAGACGGGGATGACTTACGAGGTGGAATACCGCTTTAAACGGGCATCTGACGGGGCTTACCGCTGGCATCTGGGCCGGGCATTGCCCGTGCGGGACGCTGAGGGGAAAATTCTCAAATGGTTCGGGACTTGTACGGATATTGACGATCGCCAGCGATCGGCCCAAACAGCCTATTTTCGCGCTAGAGCTTTGGCTTTGCTGTCGTCGGCTTCCCTGGATTACGAGGAGGCGCTGCAAGGTTTGGCAGATTTAACAGTACCGGCGCTGGGGGATTGGTGCTGCGTGCATTTGGTCGAGGCCGACGGCTCGATCCGCTTGCACGCAGTTGCTCACTCAGATCCGAGCAAAGTCGCTATGCTGTGGCAAATCGACCGGCGCTTGCCGCTAGACCCCCAGGGACGGCACGGAGTAGCAAAGGTGCTGCGGACTGGGGAGTCGAAGCTCTACGCAGAAATACCGGAATGGGTGATCGAGGCGATTGTGCCGGACAGGGAACTGCTGTCCGTGCTGCGATCCCAGGCGCTGTCGGCAATCTGCGTGCCACTGATCGCTCGCGGGCGGACGCTGGGAGCGATTTCGCTGCTGTGCGGGGAGTCCGGCCGCCGCTGCGGGGAGGGGGATTTGCTGTTGCTGGAGGATTTGGCGCGGGATGCGGCGGTGGCGATCGACAATGCGCGACTTTACCGGGAAGCAGCGGAGGCTAACCGGATTAAAGACCAGTTTTTGGGAACGCTTTCTCACGAGTTGCGGACGCCTCTGAACGCGATTTTGGGCTGGGCCCAAATGCTGCGGCAGCGCCAGATGAGTGCCGAAAAAACGGCTGTAGGTTTGGAGACTATTGAGCGAAACGCGCGGTTGCAGACTCAGATGATTGAGGATTTGCTGGACGTTTCCCGGATTGTGAGCGGCAAAGTGTGTTTGAAGCTGTTCCCGGTGGATTTGGTGCGGATTGTAGAAACGGCCGTGAAGGCGCTCAGCCCTGATGCTGAAGCTCGCGGAATTGAATTGGCGAGTTTTTGCGGCGAAGGGGTGGGCTTGGTGAGGGGCGATGCTACTCGTTTGCAGCAGGTGGTGTCTAATTTGCTCTCGAATGCGATTAAGTTTACGCCGCCGTCGGGTCGCGTGGAAATAAGGCTCTCGCAGGATGGGGAACCGGGAGCAGCGGGTGGCGCTATGTTGTCTGGGCCGTCTCCGGTTCACTCTGTTTCGATCGTTGTCAGCGATACGGGAATTGGCATTAGCAAGGAGTTTTTGCCGTTTGTGTTCGATCGCTTCCGCCAAGCTGACAGCACTTCTACGCGCAATTACGGCGGGCTGGGACTGGGATTGGCGATCGTCCGCCATCTCGTGGAACTCCACGGCGGCAGTGTCTGGGCCGAAAGTCCAGGGGAAGGACTCGGCTCGACTTTCGGAGTGCGGCTGCCAATTGAGCAGAGGTAAAGTTTTGATTTTTAATAAGTTATTGAGTGCAAAATTCAATATTTAAGTTCTACGCAAGGTGCTTATGGCGCACCCAAACTTTACAGCGGTTTCCCTGTTATTTAGTACAATTAATAACAATGAGATATCACTGGGTAGTCACAGCTAATCAAAGCATATTCGCTGCATATTCGCTCGATAATAGATGCTTTTAGTCAGGATGATGAAATCGTTTATGCTTTCACGACTTTGGTAGTGACTTTAGCATTTATCTTTTTAGCATAAAGTTCAATGCTGACTATTTTTTGCCACCATAAAATGCTGTATTTGCTAACAATAACCAGTTTAGGGATTGCGATTGGTGCTTTGTGGGAAGTTGCCGAATGGACGGCTGGTATTGTTCTCTCAAACGAAGTGATTGAGAGCCTGAATGATACGATTATTAATTTGATTCTGGATAGTTTGAGAGCTGCAATAGCTGCCCTAACTAGCTTATGGACGTTGCAAGAATGGATGCGCCCCAGTGCGGCAGTTGGGAATCAAGCATCGATCGCCAATAGTCCGAGCGATCGCACTTAACTGAAAGCATTATCATAAGTTTTTCCTCAATCATCTTCCATCAGGTGGATATTTTTTTATGGCATTAGACAGATGACAAGGTTGGGCGAGTTAGATTAAATTAAAATAGAAGGCAGATCTTGAAATAATCTAGAAAAGGGCAAATAGACCTTTTACCTAAATCAAATTGTAAGATTTTCAATTCCCATTGTTGCAATTGTTGCAAGAAGTTGATGGTTCAGAACCGGGAGGATTTTAGGAAAATTAAATCAACCACAACGGCAGTTGCTGTGTTGAGTTCAACCTTTTATTTACCGGAGATTGCTCAAATCAGTTCTCAAATATCAGGCATCCTGCCTGTGCTGAACTGAGTTTTCTGGATAAGTCTCATAGCTAACCACAAGGCGATCGCTTGCGATAGGAAGACAAGCAGAACCTCTTTCTTACCTCGTTTATTTTGACGATCAATTCAGCAATAAGGTGTATATAATGAATCAACCAGAATCCTTGTCCCAACCGCTGACCCAAAGCGAATTCGTCGCAACTTTTCGCTTGTTCAGTCGATTTAGCTTCTGGATACAGTTATTCTTGGGTGCTGTTTCCGGCATTGTTTTATTATTTGCGATGTTGGGTCGCAACATGAGCGAACAAACCAATAATAATGCAGGTATTGGTTTCGGGGTATTTTTAGCGATACTTGGTCTTTTATTGCTGTGCTTTAGAATTTATTGGGATTTTCGCTACAGGCTTTTAGGCAGACTTTTGCACGCGGAAAATTCCGAGGTATATCCCAGCAAAGAACATATTACTCACACCTTACGGATAGGATTAATTTCTAGTTTGGTGGGGGTATTAATCGCGTTTGTCGCTTCTGAAGAAACAGTTGCTGTCGTCCTAGCGAAAACTCTCAGTCAACCGCAAGCGATGGCAGCTTATGCGCCAGAAAATGTGATTCGTTCCCTTGATATTTTTGTGACTATGGCAAACGTCAATCTGATTGGCGCTCACTTTTTTGGAGCTGTTACTTCTCTTGGGTTGCTCAATTGGGTAGAAGAGTAATTGGCAGCATTAGCGATCGCTAAAGGCCAACACAGCTCCTATGTCGTTAGGACTTACAAGGGCTGGCACATTTAACTAAGGTTTGTAGTGTTGCACAATCTTGGCGAAAGAGAGCGAAGACTGTGCAGCTACAAGCTAAACAAATTGGCTATTTGGATGAACATCTAATCTGGAATTGGTAGCGATCGCTCCTGCTAATGGTAATCGGCCCGCTCCACCGTTTTTAAATTTTAAAAATGTAATTATATTAATTATATTGAAAGATATTTCATCTACCTTGAAATAGATAGATTTTGAATCAGGCTAAACAAAACTTAGGCTCATATTCCGAAAAATAGGCTATAGCAATCCTATATGATTTGTGAGAATTTACCATAACTGTGAAGCTTGGGGAAATCAAATATCTGATAATGAGT
>NZ_JAUBQD010000077.1:3409-29469 GCF_036701085.1 Microcoleus sp. Pol7_A1 | reverse complement strand
CTGAGTATGCTTTCATTGGTATAATATTATTTTTAGTCGATTCTATTGTACCTCATAACATCCGGAAGTGCTGTATCACTAGCTGAGGAGAGGTTAAGCCCCATGAAATTTAAAAGGCTAAGGAAAGTTTTACTCAGCTTCGCGAGGTTCAACTACCAGCCTAATTCCATCAAGAATTTGAAGAAATCGCTCTGCCGAGAGTGTGCCAATTTTCTCACCTAACTGAGATTTATCGATCGTCAAAATCTGCGAGACGTTAACAACACTTTGTTCTGGTAAATCAGCTTCTCCTGCTTCTAACAGGAAATTTCCTGGTGAATTAGCCCGTCTGAGATTTGAAGTAAGCACACAAACAACAACCGTATTAATGCGGGAACGATTGAATAAATTGTTTTGAATGATTACATGGGGATGGAGATAACCGGGTTCTGAACCAGAAGGCTCATCAAGTTCTATCCAAAAAATATCACCTTGATTTATTACCATTCGCCTTCCACCAGCCTGCGATGAGAGCGACTCATCTTGCGAAGCAAAACTTGTTCTTCTTCAGAGAGAGGTGTTTCGCAAGCAGCATTAATTTTTTCTAACAGTTGTTGATTTTCGCGGCGGCGGATAAATTCTTCAAGCGCTATTTCGATCAAAAAACTCTGCGAAATTTGCATTTCGCCAGCTAATGTTTCGGCTTGTTCAAATAAAGATGCTGGCAATGAGATAGCAGTTTTGACAGTTGTCATAGCTTTATACCTTCATTTATTTATATGAGTCTAACCAATAGTATAGCTAACCACAATACGGTTCCGCAAACAGCCAGAGCAATGAAACTCTTTATTTCGCCGGAGTTACTGGTTTTGAGTCGCCCAACTTTTGCTGCAAAAACTCCCGCGCCACTTGTCCCGCTTCTTGCTGTTCCCCGTCAACTTGATAGTTGAGTTTACGCATATCTTCCTCGGAGATTTTGCCGCCCAATTCTGCGATCGCTTGACGCAATTCGGGGTATTTTTCCAAAATTTGCGATCGCACAACCGGAACTGCTTCGTAGGGCGGGAAATAGTTTTTATCATCTTTCAGCACTACTAAACCCAAACTTTGAATCAAACCGTCCGTCGTATTACCAGCAATCACATCTACTTCTTTTTGTTGCAGCGCTTGATAAAGCAATCCTAATAACAATTCCTTCGGTTCTTCCGCAAATTTAATCCCGTAAGTTTTAGCTAATCCGGGAAATCCATCTTCTCTATCTTTGAATTCAGGGCCGAAACCAGCGCGCAATTTTGGTGCAGCTTTGCCTAGTTGCGAGAGAGTTTGCAAATTGAGTGTTTTAGCCTGATCTCCCCGCACAATAATCGCAAAACTGTTATTAAATCCCAGCGGTTCCGTCCATTCTGCTTTAAACTGTTTGGGATATTCTTGTTTGAGGTAATCGAGGACTTTTTTGGGGTCAGAAATCGGTTTTTGTTTCAGTATGTTGGCGTAAGCAGTACCCGTGTATTCGACGTACAAGTCGATTTTACCTGCGGTTAGGGATTGATGGCAAAGCGAACCTCCGAGATTCTGTTCTTGTTTTACTTTGATATCTGTTTTAGCTTCGATGTGCTGTGCTAAAATTTCTGCGAGAATGGCTTGTTCGGTAAAGTCTTTCGAGCAGATGACAACTTGCTTTTGGGGCTTAGAGGTACATCCGGCTACTGCAAACAAACAAAGCAGCCAGCAGGAATAGAAAAAAAAATCGTTCTTAGATATTTTCATCAGCCAACTCCGTTGTCAGTTCCACAATTATTAGCTTCTAATTTATAGCATTTATCAATGATTTGTAAAGCCAAGATCCACGACTTACTGAAGAAGTTGGGGATATAACACCGATCGCACTTTACCCAAGTTCCGTTTTCCTGTTGTAACATTTATTGATAGACATGGAGGACTAAATATGGTAATCAGAGTCAGCGATATTATCCAGCAGCAGCGGCAATTTTTTGCGACTGGGAAAACTAAAGATGTGGATTTCCGGATCGAACAACTCAAGAATCTCAAAAGTGCGATCGCTTCCTATCAATCACGAATTGTGGATGCTGTCAAGGCTGATTTGAACAGGCCGGAGTACGAGGCTTACTTTGAAATTGCTACGATCGCAGAAGTTAATTATGCCATCAAAAACGTTAAATCGTGGGCCAAGCCGAAAAAAGTGCCTACTTCGATCGACCAATTCCCCGCATCGGCCCGCATTTACCCAGAACCTTTGGGCGTAGTTTTAATCATCGGGCCTTGGAATTACCCATTTCAGCTAATGATATCACCCTTGGTCGGGGCGATCGCCGCAGGCAACTGCGCCATCCTCAAACCTTCAGAAATCGCCTCGCACACGTCGGCTGTTGTCGCCGACATGATTACCAAAACCTTCGATCCCGCCTATGTAGCCGCCGTCGAAGGAGGAGTCGAAATCAGCCAACAATTATTAGCCGAAAAATTCGACCACATCTTCTTTACTGGTGGCACAAAAATCGGTAGAATAGTCATGGAAGCCGCCGCCAAACACCTGACACCTGTCACATTAGAATTGGGCGGCAAAACTCCTTGCATTGTAGACTCAGATATTCAAGTTGAATACACGGCTAAACGCATTGCCTGGGGCAAATTCATCAATGCCGGTCAAACTTGTATCGCTCCCGATTACCTGTTAGTTGATAAAAAAATTAAACCCGATTTGATGCAGGCAATTAAAACAGCAATTCACGGATTTTACGGCGACGACCCGCAGAAAAGTCCCGACTATTCCCGAATTATCAATCAGCATCATTTAGGACGTTTGGCAGAGTTTATCAAAGACGGAGAAGTTGTCGTCGGCGGTCAAACAAACCCCGAAGATAAATATATTGCACCGACGGTTCTGGACAAGGTTTCCTGGGATGCGCCTGTGATGAAAGATGAGATTTTTGGGCCGATTTTGCCAGTTTTGGAGTATGATGATTTCGGGGAGGCGATCGCCCAAATCAACGCCCGTCCCAAACCCCTAGCTTTGTATTTGTTCTCGAAGGATAAAGAGAAACAAGAGCGAGTTTTGCGGGAAACTTCTTCGGGGGGAGTTTGTCTCAACGACACGGTTATGCAAATCGGAGTAACAAGTTTACCTTTTGGCGGAGTTGGCGACAGCGGCATCGGCACCTATCACGGCAAAGCAAGTTTTGACACCTTTTCGCATCAAAAAAGCGTGCTGCAAAAGTCATTTTTACTTGACTTAAAATGGCGCTACGCTCCCTATCTAGGTAAGTTGGATTTGATTAAGAAAGTTATCGGTTGATATTGCCTAAGCACCAGATTCCCCCTCACCCCCCAGGGCTGTTTCATTCTCCCGAAGTCCGCCAGGGGTTTCAACTCCTGCCGGACTGAATGTTTGACGTGTTTGTTGTTAGCAAATATCGCCTCCTTCAATCCGATGTCCCTGTTTTAATCGGTGCTGTGCCATTCTCGATCGATTCTCTCCAAATCCTTGGCGGCTCCCAATTGTTGAAAAATTTGATGTGCTGTATCGTAATGTTGTTGAGCAACTTCTGTGTTGCCGCGCGATCGCTCAAGTCCTGCTAAATCGTAGTTAGTTTCGGCAATTTCGTAAGACATATTCAGTTCTTGCATTGTTGTTAAAGCTTCAATCAATAGCTGTTTGCCTTCTTCGAGATTTCCTTGATTGACTTTATTTTTACCAAGACAACCTTTTACAATAGCTATGCCAGCAGTCTCGCCCAATTCTTTTCTTATTTGTAAAGACTGCTGATAAAGTTGTTCGGCAGCATAAAAATCACTCCTAGCGTGTTTGATTTCTCCCCAAGCACACAAAGACATTGCCATGCCTTCGCGATCGCCTAATTCTTTTCGCAACTGAAAAGACTGTCGCTTGAACTGTTCAGCTTCATCCCAATTGCCGCGCTTTCCCTCGAGATCTCCCAACATCCCTAATGAAGTAGCAATGCCGCTCTGATTATTTTCTTTTTGTGCGATGGCTAGCGCATCTTTAAAATATTTTTCTGCTAAATCCCAATTCCCAAAATGCCGATGAATTGCACCTAATGCTCTCAAGCAATAAGAACGTCGAGATCCTTCAACATAAGGTAATATTTGCTCGTACAATTCTTTTGATAAATTCCAGTATCCCCACCTTGTTAAGTATGTATCTGGGATTAAGTAGTAAGCTTCACGATAGTTGCCCAACCTAAAGGCAAAATGTTGAGCTTCTAGAACAGCTTGTAAATCTGCTAAACTTTGAGGATTGTTCACATTTTTACCAGTGCAGTAAAACTTATAAACACTTTCCAGCAGCTTTGGCAGTTCATCTCTATATTCCCCTTGCAAAAACTCCTCAATCACCCGGTGCAAATCATAAAAATACTCACATTCCTCCTCGTCATAACGACTCTGCACCAAACTCGCACCGACTAATCGCTCTAAAATAGATTCTGTCTCGTTAATTTCTGCGTCTGTCAATTCTGCAGGTTTTGCTAATGCTGCTGCTAATTCTAAGCGGATATCTTTTTCAATCTCATCCGCATACAGCCGCAAGAAAGTTAAACCCCTGACATCTATCGGCACTCGCAAAACACACATCCGACGCAGTAAATCTCTTGCCGCTGCACTTTGCCTTGTTAGTTGTTTTCGCAATATCGGTTCTGCATTCTTCGTTACCAATTCGAGATGCTTCCGCAGATACCCCGGTTTCCCCTTGCCGAGAGCCGCCAATTGAGTTAATAAAAAAACATGACCTTCAACCCGCTGAGATATCCACTGCAAATCAGCTAATGTATCCGTCAACTTTCGCTGCCGCAAAATCTCAACACCCGCTGCCACATCCACACCTTGCAACACTTCTATATGCACCAATTGCGAATCCGGTGCTAGTCCCGGATAGCGGGTATCTGCCAAATCCGCAAGCAATTCCCGGCTGGTTAAAATCGTTTGCGATTGGTGCTGCTGATAAACCAAAGCATTCAGCAACTTACCCCAATCCGGTGAAATAGCTCGATGTATTTGCGCCGCAGCCAAAATGTCTGGATTTCCCGCATCAACAGCAGGATGCAAAATAGATTCCAGGTTGTCGAGTACCAAAAGACAGCGAGTTTGTTGCAAGCCAGCCATAATTTTCGCAATCTTTTCATCGGCAGTTTTCAACACTTCCGCAGCCTGAATTCCCAAACCTTCACTTAACAGAAATCCAGCCACATCATCAAAACTCGTTCCCTCCAGTGCTTTGAAATACATCACGCACTCATAACCGCCAGCCAGCAAACTTTTCCCTGCTTGAGAAACTGACTGTTGCCAATTCACCCCCAATCCTTCTACAAGTTTAATCGCCAAATTCGTTTTGCCCATACCGCCTTGCCCGATAATCGCCAATACTTTCGGCGGCGAAGTTCCATCGGGCAACACCTGCACTAATTTTGCCGTTAAATTTTCCACCAATTCATCCCGCCCTTTCCACACAGGAATAGAGTCAGGTAGTTGAGAGAAAGCCACCCTGATTGCTTTGTCGGGAGGGGCATCTGCGGGCACATCATCATTCTCGCTTTTGCCGTCAGTATTTTGTCCGCTGTTAATCTGACTACTGATACCGGGTTCGCCGTTAACGCCCCACACTTCTGCCAACTTTTGCAAATTCTCTGTTTTGTCTCTACTCCACAGCTTCAGAGTAAAAGTCCAATCCCTACAACCCTGCTTTGCCGGGCGGTGATCATCCAGAATTTTCAGCTCTTTTCCGAGATAATGAGTCAGTACCTCGCCGATGTACTTTCTAACTTGGTCGTTAGATGTTGTCTTCTTTGGTTTAAAGCCCCCTCTATCTTTCAGCAAGTGGCGCAGGGCTTCCTTTGTCGCCGTCACTTGCAAGTCTTTATCGTTATCTTTCCAACTGACGCGGAGATTAGAGATGCGATTTGTATCATTCAACGCATAATCTATTAGCGCCTCAACGAAATAACTGACTCGCTGCCAAGACGTTTCGCCTTTTCCCTGCTTGGGCATAGCTTCGGAAAGTAAATTGCTAAAAAAAGTTTCGGGAAAGTTTCGGGAATCCCGAAACCGAATGACAGTCCCGAATATCCCTAATGCCGATTCTAGCACAGTTCCAGCCATTCTTTGCCTTCGGGTATCCCGAAATTCCACACTCAAATTAGTTGAGTTGGAAATGGTTTATGGGATTATCAAAACAGCAGCAATGGATGATTGGAGAGGCGATTCTCGGTACTGTAGTCGGTGCCATCAACTCTTGGGCGGGGCTAGTGCTCACTTTCGGGTTAGTGGGTTTCCACCTCTATTTTGACAAAAATCAAGAGGAAGTGTCGCGTTGCCCTCTCGAACAAACTTTAAACAGCGAGGAAGTATCGAAACTCTATTGTTGTAATGATTGTCCTTTCAAGAAAGCGGCGATTGATGTAGAAAAAGTTGAAGAAGAGGATGAGTAAACTGTGGTGCATCTAATGTGGAACAAGCCGGAAAGCCTGTTGCTGAAGGGCGGGGGGGACACCCCACAAGAAAATTCACTCAGTATGTTAACTCGAAAGTGCGATCGCTCTTTTAATCAGTATAGGTAAAAAAGGACGATCGCCCGATCGTGAATTGAACTTTACGAACAAGCTTTTAGTCTCGTAAACTCACTACTAAAAATCAGATTAGCATATTATAATAACATGAAACGGGTGTTATAAATTCTGAGCGAAACAGCGATCGCCTCTGCCTCTTTTGCTAGTTACTTTGCGCCTAGCTACTTGCTGGGATTAGAAAATGTCTATAATGTCTTTTAGCATCTTCTCGCTAACAAGCCATTTATGGAACCTTTAGCAAAAGAACGCTGTGCCGCCTGCCGCCCAAACTCTCCCCGCGTCACAGCTTACGAAATTGTACAACTCAAGCCTCACATTCCCGACTGGAATTTCATCGAAAAAAATGGCATTCCCCAAATAGAACGCACCTACAAATTCCCGGATTTCAAAAGTGCGATCGCCTTTACAAACAGCGTCGGCGAAGCAGCAGAAACCGAAGGACATCACCCCGCACTGTTAACCGAGTGGGGAAAAGTTACCGTTACTTGGTGGACTCACGCGATTTCTGGACTGCACCGGAATGACTTTATTATGGCGGCGAAAACCGATGCGATCGCCAATCAATTCCCAAAATAAAATCCGACTTATAGCCCGATAATAGTTTAAGAACTCACAGCTCCGGGTACCAGCGGTAAATGCCGTTGACTCCCATTCAACAACTCCAGATTCAGTCGGTAGCCGACATTCCGTACAGTTTGAATCAGGCTCGGCTGTCGCGGGTCGATTTCGATTTTTTTACGCAGAGAGAGTACGTGAGTGTCGATCGTCCGGGGGTTATCAATAGCATCGGGCCAGGCCCGCCGCAGCAAATCCGAGCGCGACAGCGGCACTCCTCCAGCTTGAGCCAGCACGTACAGCAAGCTAAATTCCTGGGGAGTCAGCTCAATATGTTCCTCGTACAACCTGACTCGGCGCTGCACCAAATCAATTTTCAGCAGCCCGCACTCCAGCGTCGCCGGCGGTATCATCGTGCGGTTGCGGCGCATCAGAGCTTCCACCCTGGCCATAAACTCTTGCATCCCAAAGGGTTTAGTCAGGTAATCGTCTGCCCCCGCCTTCAAACCTTCAACAATATCCGATTCCGAATTCCGCGCCGACAGCATCAAAATCAGCGACTGCTGCTGCTGTTGCAGCCAGCGGCAAAATTCCAAACCGTCCCCATCAGGCAATTGGGCATCCAGAATGACTAGGGTTGGCTGGCGGCTGAAAAATATTTCCCTAGCGTGACTGATATCCGCTGACTGGTGCACCCAGTGACCCACTTGCTGTAGATGCCAGCCCAAGAGCGATCGCAGGTGCGGATTCCCTTCAACAATTGAAATACTTGCAGATTCCACAGAGGCGAGCTTCCCTTATCACTAATGGCTACCAGGTTAACAGAGCTTTTGTCAAGGTTTTGTAACCAGCGCTACTCAAGCATTAGCTCCGTTTAAAGCGGAGAACAAACCGAGGGGATGAATTTTAAAAATTTGGTCAATTTGGGCTCGTCAGTCCGCAGAAAGGTTAAATCATTCTGGCGATGAGCTTACAATGAAAATAAGACAGTGTAAAGCCGATCGATCTTATGCCCCAACCGCCTGCTACAACCGAACCCCCCGGCCCAGCCGCCACCCATAGGAGGTTGACAAATCGCGCAACTGAAACTAAAATTCCTCCAACCGTTCGCTCGGTAGCCGGAAGACTCACCCACTTTGACCGCAAAATTCAGCAACATCCCGACTCAATTAAACGCACGGCGGATTATCTAGGTGCGCGCAAAAAAGTCGAGCCACTGCATTGCAGCGAGTGAAATTTTTTATGGAGGGTAGCCTGTTGAGCAGGGTAAAAACTTTTATTTAGAAATAGCCTCAAGCTGAGCCAATCAGCATCAATCGAGGCCGTTCCTAAATCCCGCCGTCATTATACAAACCACAAAGGATTTCAACCTCACACCATGCTACAAGACACCCAAACAATCAGGCACTACCAAAAACTCACCGACGCCCTCGTCGAAATGTGGAATAGAGGTTATCGCTTTGATGACCTGCGGCTTTACTTAGATGGCTATTTAGCAGCCCTGCGGCATTCCAACGGTCTGGAACCCTATCTGATTCACAGACTAGAGGAAGAAGCAGCGCGTTACATTCACGACCCATCCAATTTTGCAATGCCACAGACACAAACTGAATCAGACTACTATTAATACCAAATTCGGTTTAATAAACCCGCTGATTATTGGGTAATTGGTAATAGCTTTTTTGATACCCACAGCTATTACCAGAATGATTGAAGGGCTAAGAAAATCCAGTTTTGGTATAAAAGTTCAGTCAGGAAGTTGCAAGCTGTAGTTTCAAAATTGATGTTTAGTAGGGCGGGCCGTGTCCGCCCTACTGTTGTTAAAGTTAGAAAATTGGGAAAGTTTTGAGTTCCGAACTAAGATTTTTTTAAGTCTTTCACCCCAAAATTAAAACTCAAAATTCACAACTCAAAACTCACAACTTTCTTTCTCCTTTCCCTTCCCTGTATTTAAGAAGCCAAAGCGACTTCTACAACTTCTTGCAATTCGCCCTTTTGATACATCTCGATCATAATATCCGAGCCGCCAATAAACTCCCCGTTGATATAGACTTGGGGAATTGTCGGCCATTGGGAATACTCTTTAACGCCTTGACGAATTTCCTGGTCTGCTAAAACATCCACAGTTTCGTAAGGCACTCCCAAAGTATTGAGAATTTGCACCACAGTATTAGAGAAACCGCACTGGGGCATTAACTTATTGCCCTTCATAAACACCATGATTTTATTTTGCTTAACCAACTCGTCAATTCTTTCATGTGCTGCTGTAGTCATGGTAGCTCCTAATATTGTTTGAAAATTTTTAAACGTTGACTGACGCAGAAACCGGGTTTTTTACGAAAATCTTTCGTTACAGCCAGAGATTCCGGTTAAAAAACCCGGTTTCTTTGGTTTTCGTGCGTAAGTGCAGCAGTTGTCTCTCAAGCAACTCTTGACACCAGCACCAACTTGCGATACCCAATTGCTACTCAACAATTAAGCAACTTGACTTTTCGCTTCCCATTCTGCCGGAGTTAAGGTTTCCAAGCCCAAAGCGTGGATGGCTTCACTAGCCATAGCCTGTTTGAGAGCGCCGTAAACCAGTTGGTGCTGCTGTACTCGGCTTTTTCCTTCAAAGGCCGCAGAGACTACTCTCGCCTGGTAGTGGTCGCCGCCGCCGGTCAAATCGTCAACTTGTATTTTAGCGTCGGGCAACCCTGCCTTAATCATTTCTGCTACTTGAGACGGTGTAACCATAGGTTTCTCTGATAAACGGCTGTAATTTAGATTTTAGGGGAACTATTTGGTCGATGAACTCGGTTGACTGCTGGCCGGCCGGGGAAAGGGCGAATCCACAAAACCCAATTCCAGTAACTGCTGGTAAGCTTTCTTGCCCAAGTCGCGAGTTGGCTGCTGCGATCGAATAATCTGAATCAGCAGGGGCACAGCCAGTTCGGGCTTATTTTGCGCCCGGTGTACCAACGCCAGGCGGTAGGTAGCTTCGTCGCGCATTTGGGCTGTTTCTACAGCTTTGGTGCGGTGGCTTTCGGCCAAGCGGATGTCAATTCCGGCAAAACTGCTCCCCAGTTGTTGGTAGAAGTTGGATAGTTGATTGAAAATTTGGCGGGATTCTTGGAGTTTTTGAGTAGCGAGTGCGTAATTCTGATCGGAAATAGCACTGCTGGCTTCTGTCATCAAACGCTGACCTCCCTGGACACTCAGCAGGCTGCTGTCTTGCGTTAGAGGGCGGAGATTGTTGGGGTCTGTGGGGTCGTCGGCGGGTTCGACTTGCGGTTGGTTCTCTGGCGCAGAAGGTTGTTGTGCTTGGACTTGGAGCGGTTGCAACAGGGTAAAAGCTGCGATCGCCCCGATCGTAATCCGGGCAGTGGAGCGAAGCCAGCAAACAGTTCCAGAGTATACCATGAAATTACTTTGCGCCTGTGCGCTTTAAAAAAATATTTAGCTTGAGCCGATCTTACCATTGGCGATCGCAACCGGCTAAGTGTAAACCAAATTTTTTGAAATGTCAAAGGGTGCGCGATCGATTTTGGATTTTAGATTTTGGATTGAACAAGGAAATCGCTGGGGATTGGACAGATCCCGGCAATCTAGTCCTGGACGCAGAAACTGGGTTTTTTTACCTAAATACTGCCTTTGAGGCTTTAAAAATGGTGGAAAACCCGGTTTCTTTGGTTTTGATGGGTAAGTCCCGAGCTAATTCAACAATCGAACGAACCATGAATATCGCAATTGAAAGAACAGCTTACGGTCAACTACTGGTGAAATCGCAGCCTAAGCCTATCCTGAAACAAGAAGATTATGATTTCGCCCTCGCAGAAGTCGAATCCCTAATGTCCGAGGAAGAATTAACTCTAGAAAAAGAAACTTTACTGAGTCTCTGGGCGCTGTTGATCGAAGAATACGAAGCCAAATATTACCCAATTGCAGAAGCGAATCCCCGGGATATTCTATTACACCTAATCGAAGTTCGCGAACTAAAACAAGCCGATTTAGTAGGCGTGATTGGCTCAAAAGGAGTAGTCTCTGAGGTGGTTAATGGTAAACGGGCGATTAGCAAAGCCCAAGCTAAGGCGCTGGGAGAATTTTTCAACGTTAATCCTGGTGTGTTTATTTGAGGGGACTTGCTGAATCATTGTTAATAAGCCTTTTACGGGCGGGCTAGGAGCAATGGCCCACAACAAAATTCAGTTTTTGTGGAACAGGCATCCTGCCTGTTCTTGAGAATATAGTAAGACTGGATTAAAATTAAACAAAAGCATTTCTGATGGTACAACCAAGCAAACCGACATCCGACACTCTCCAAAATTATCAAGGAATTGGAGTTCCAGAAGAAAGTCTGGCAGTGATTTTGCAGCGTGGCGGCGATGAATTGCTGTTGTCAAAAGCGGACGATCGCTTTACAGTCCGCCCCTCATCAACAGCATTAGCCTCAAACGATTGGGCTGCAACAACTGGCGCAAAACTCAACCGTCGCGTCGGCCAAACCAATCTCGAAGAATATCTCGTTGCGCCCTCTAGCCTTGAAGCAGCAATGCAAGCAGCCCGCGCCAGCGATGCTGTAGCTTTTGCCAGCCACGTCTATTGCCCCGCGAATAATCCGAGTACATTCTTTTATTTAACCGACCAAATTACCATTCAATTTGGCGAACAAGTAGACGAACAATCGCGAAAGACGATCGCCAATGCAGCAGCTTTAAAAATAGTCCGGCCAGTAGAAGGAATTCCCAACACCTTCGTCTGCCAAGTCACCAAACAAGCAACAGAAAACCCGGTTAAAATTGCCAACCGCCTGACAAGATATCCAGAAGTTCTGATCGCTGAACCCAACATTTTAGTAGAGACGCAGCAGCATTACACGCCCCGCGATCCGCTTTATCCCAAACAGTGGTATCTCAACAACAAAGGTGGCAACGAACTTGTCGGCGGTGCTCAAATTTATGCAGAACCAGCTTGGAACATGACTCGCGGAGTTCGATCGATCGTAATTGCGATCGCCGACGATTCAGTTGACATCACCCACCCAGATTTTCAAGGCCAAGGCAAAATCGTCTCACCCATCGATTTCAAAGACGGCGACACTTCCCCGATGCCAGTCGCAGACTCAGACAACCACGGCACAAGTTGCGCCGGCGTGGCCGTTGCTGAAGAAAACGGCAAAGGCATTGTCGGCGTCGCCCCCGGCTGCGCCCTGATGCCCATCCGTACCACGGGTTTTCTCGATGACGATTCTGTCGAAAAAATGTTTAATTGGGCGATCGAAAAAGGTGCCGCCGTCATTTCTTGCAGTTGGGGGCCTTCAGCAGTTTACTATCCCCTTTCCCTGCGCCAAAGTGCGGTCATCACCAAAGCAGCAACCCAAGGGCGGGGCGGCAGAGGCTGCGTTATTCTGTTCGCTGCGGGTAATGCCAACCGCCCAGTCAACGGTACTGTTAACGAAAAAGGCTGGCCCAACAACGTCCTGGGCGGTCAAACTAGATGGCTGGCAGGATTTGCCGTTCACCCAGACGTAATTGCCGTCAGCGCTTCCACTTCCCTCAACAAAAAAGCAGCCTACAGCAATTGGGGCACCAGCATCTCGGTTTGCGCCCCCAGCAACAACGCACCGCCGGGCACTTGGTTGCCAGAAACCGGATTTATCGGCACGCCGCCGGAGGTGACGCAGTATTTGCCCGGTTTGGGGGTGTTTACAGCCGATCGAGTGGGCGATCGGGGCTACGATGGGGGGGACTATACTAATACTTTTGGCGGTACTTCCAGCGCCACTCCAGTAGTCGCTGGGGTTGCAGGGTTGATACTTTCGGCTAACCCCCGTTTGACGGCGCGGGAAGTGCGGGGAATTCTCGAACAAACTGCTGAGAAAATTGTCGATCCCGATCCCGATCCCCAGTTGGGCAATCGCATGGGAAATTACGATCCTAACAACGGCCGCAGCGATTGGTTTGGTTACGGGAAAGTGAATGCTTTTAAAGCTGTGCAAGCTGCGGTGAGAAAGGGCGGCGGCAATCCGAATATCGGGGGTGCGGTGTTCAGCGATATTTCTGGACATTGGGCACAGAAGTTTATTGAAGCTTTGGCTGCGGCTAATATAATTAGCGGTTTTCCTGACGGTTCTTTTAGGCCTGATGACAGTTTAAACCGCGCTCAATATGCGGCGCTGTTGGTGAGTGCGTTTAGTCCGATTCCGAGGGTGCCGGCTACCAACTTTATTGATGTTTCTGCTAGTTTTTGGGCGAGAAGTGCGATCGAACGGGCAAATCGGGGGGGGTTTTTGGCGGGGTTTCCGGGGTTGAAGTTCGGCCCGAATCAGAATTTGACTAAGGCTGAGGCGATCGTGTCTTTGGTTAACGGTTTGGAACTGAAGGGCGGCAATCCTGATTCTTTGAAAGTTTACATCGATCGCTCTCAAATTCCTAATTATGCTTTGAGTGCGATCGCTACAGCAACTGCTTTGAAGATTGTGGTTAATTATCCTTCCCGCGATTGGCTTTCACCGCAGCGGGATATTACCCGCGCTGAGATTTCGGTTTTGATTTACCAGACATTGGTGGCAATTAATCGGGCAAAGGCAATCGATTCTGCTTACATTGTGTAGCTAAGAACAGTAAAACTGGTTCGATCGTTCGGACTTCAGTTCTCATAAAATCCGAGGACTGAAGCCGCTATAATTCGCGGCGAGTCAAAGCACTTTGTGCGTAAGTCCTGACGAAGCGATCGCTTTTTTGATGATAGCTTTACATATCGAGTTACTTTCCCGGAAATCCAGGGTTTCAGACTGCGAATTAAAAACTGTCCGGACTATTGCAATAAGATTAGTTACATCGGCAGAATATGAGCCAAAACTGCGCGTAGTGAATCAGAGAGATTGGGAAAGCCGATTGTCAAGGTGAATGAATTTTTGTAAAGGTTTGGGCAAATCGCGAACATTACTGTGGAACAGACCTATATAATAACCAAATTACCCGTCAAGCCAAGACTTTCGATCGAAATCATTAATTAATAGACTCTTTTCACTCATTTTGAAAATAGGCAAAACTTTTGCGTTCGGATCTTCAAGGTGCCTCTTTTGACTGAACCTACCTTGTAAAAAGGAAAAACTCAAATGCCAAAAAGATCGTTGGAACTCTTCGGCGATGGTCGCGTATACGAAATCAAAGACGACCTAGCTATTAAAGTCACGGAGACTAATGGGCAAGTAAAAGCATTAATTGATGCTTTAAGCTTCAGTGTGGCTAAAACATATCATATTCATCCTCCAGACGAACAACCTCCTGATGTGGTAGAAGCAAGAGGTTCAAAGCATATCAATCAAGAAGGTTTCAAGCTTCTCACTACCTTTGAAGGATGTGAACTCACTGCTTATGATGATGGCGGTGGAGTTTGGACAATTGGTTACGGACACACGGGCGATGATGTTTATCCAGAACTGACTATTAGCCAAACGCAAGCAGAAGAATTGCTGAGGGAAGATTTAGAAAAGTTTGAATCCTATGTTGAGGATGCCGTTGAAGTTGAGATCGATGACAACCAGTTTTCTGCACTGGTTTGCTTCTGTTTCAACGTGGGCCCAGGAACAGAAGGTTTTGGAGGTTCAACTCTTCTGAAGCTATTGAACAACGGAGATTATCAAGGAGCAGCCAATCAGTTTCCTGTGTGGAATAAAGTCAATGGTGAACCCTGGCCAGGGCTGACACGCAGGCGCTTGGCCGAGCAAGCTCTGTTTTTAGGAATTCCTGAAGTTCGGGTTCTCACACTTACGGAGCCAATAATGCAAGGTGAGGATGTGCGTCAAGTGCAAGAAGCGCTGATCGCGGCAGGAATAAATGTTTCAGCAGATGGCGTTTTTGGTAAAGACACCGATCGTGCTGTGCGGCAGTTTCAACAGCAAAAAGGGCTAACGGCGGATGGTGTTGTCGGTGTCCACACACGCAAAGAATTGGGACTATAAAATCGATTGTGTAACCAATTAGACTGACACAATCAAGTAATTTTCACAAGTTCTGTGGAGGTAAGGTGCGGTGTGCATCGCCTACGGATAGAGTTTATGAATCCAGGACTGACCAAATTCAAATTGATTGGATAAAACCATGACTAACTCAAACGACATTCTATTTAATCAACCTGTAATTATCGAAGCCTGTGAAGAATTTGTCCAACGGGATATGTTGGAAGTTAGAGGCAGTTTCCCGGGATTGCTCCAAGATGCCCCCATGTCTTCGACTGCGGTGGTCAATGGCTTATCTCAACAGTTGATTTATCAACTACAACGGATGATGCCAGATGCCTTTGTCAGTTTTGATGAGCTTAATGTAGACTTGCTGGATGCAGCTTTTCCCTACGTACAAACCCCGGCAAAAGAGGCACTTCAGAGAGCCATTCAAGATCGAGGTCAAACGATGCAGGTGAACTCTGCTTACCGCACGATCGCCCAGCAAATGTTATTGTATAACGATCGCTTCAACAACTCTAATCCTGTAGCGCCACCAGGCACCAGCAATCACCAAACAGGGCTAGCGATCGACATTGAAGATGCCAGAGGCTGGGAATCTTATTTGATGCAATATGGCTGGCAGCCATTACCGGGCGATCCGCCTCACTTCGACTACATAGGCGGCGGGACGATCGATCTTCGCAGTAACTCAATACTCGCATTTCAGCAGCTTTGGAATCAGAACAACCCGGATGCAAAGATTAGCGAGGATGGCGGCTTTGGCCCGCAAACCGAGGATGCACTTAATCACTCGCCTGCTCAAGGGTTTGCTAAAGCCCCGTGGGATGACAAGCCCAGAACGTTGCGCTTGGCGATGCCCAGAATGGAAGGCTCAGATGTAATCAAGCTTCAGGAAGGCTTGAAAAAGGCTGGCGTTGTAGTTGGGGTTGATGGTGAATTTGGGCCGGCAACAGATACAGCCGTCAAGGAATTTCAGCAGAAAAAAGGTTTGAAGCCCGACGGAATTGTCGCTCTCAAAACCCGCGAACAAATGGGTTGAGGTGTTAGCGCGATCGAGTTCACCAAACCTGGAACAGAACTTCCTCCGCCTTCGGTGGAAGTTCCGTTTATAGCTCAGCTTGTGGGTTTGGGCAGGTTTTGCTTCCAATTGTCACAAATTGAAGTAGCGCTATAATTGGCAATCTTTTTGATAATCAAGGTAGCGAGGAGAGTAGCAATAGCAGGAGCAAGTCCCAGCCCAGAGATTAGAACAGGACTTAACATCCCAGCAGCTTTAGTGTAATTCTGGCCGATCGCTTCATCCAGGATTTTCTGAGTCTGCGGATCGTTTCCGAGGGGTTTGCACATCAGCTCGTAAACTAAGGGGTTTACGCGATCGAACAACCGCTGGCCAGCTTCTAGGAACCTGAGATCGATCGATGCTCTAGCGGCAACATTCACATCAATAGAATCCAGGGAAGCTGGGTCTATCCCTCTGGTTCCAAGTCCAGCCGCATCATCCTCTATGGCTTGAGCGCGATCGCCAATTTGTGCTGCTAGCTGATCCTCATCAAGTTCCCACAAACTTTCTACAATAACTTCAATTTCTGCCATGATTACTTGTCTCCCGACTATGGTTAACTAGAATATTGCTGATTATCCTTTACCTGCGAAGCTGATGAGTAAAAACCCGTCAATATAGCTTAACGAATGCCTAGCTACACATCGGCAATCTTAACCATTCTTTAAAAAAGTGCGATCGTCCCCTCAAACTGCTGCTAAGTATGTAACATTTCAATTCCTAGAAAGTTACTATCGAACCGGAAATAAAGCAAACACAGTTAAATTTGTTGAAGAACTCAAGCAAATCAATCCCACTGGTTATGATAGCTTTACATTTTGTCAGACTGTAAAGTTACTTAACGCACATCAAAGATTTTATTGCCAGCTTAGTATACTAACAATACTCCGCACAGTTTTGGGAACGATACTATAAGCTTACGCGGGGCAAGAATCATAAAAAAGTCGAATTAAATGCCGCGTCAGGGGTGGAGCTGAGATCGATTTAATTATCCGCAGTGACTCAAAGTCAAGCGAGAATAAGCCATTGGGCGATATAAAAACTGTCCGGACTATTGATACTAAGACTGAACTGTATAGTAATAGAAATACCTTTACCCGTTTAAGTAAAAGAAATCTCCTTAAGCAAACAAAGGTAAAAGCTCCAGAAAACCAGAGCAATTCCCGAACCCATGACTAACAACACCCCAGTCAAAACAATTCTGATTCTGGCAGCCAATCCCACCAATACCGTTCCCCTGCGATTGGAGCAAGAGATCCGGGAAATTGACGAAGGATTGCGACGAGCAAATCAACGAGAGCAGTATAAATTAGAACAAAAATGGGCGGTGCGTTCCCGTGACTTTTATCGAGCAATTTTAGATTATCAACCAAATATTGTTCACTTTTGCGGACATGGTGCCGGCCAAGATGGCATTGTCTTAGAAGATGATACCGGCAAAATGGCATTGGTGCAAACAAATGCCCTCGCCAGTATGTTTAAATTATTTGCTAAAAAAGGTGTAGAGTGCGTCATCCTTAATGCTTGTTATTCAGAGGTACAAGCAGAGGCAATTAGCCATTATGTTAATTATGTCATTGGCATGAATAAAGCCGTGGGGGATAAAGCATCCATTGCCTTTGCTGTGGCGTTTTATGATGCTGTTGCGGCAGGATATCAGGTGGAAGAAGCCTACGAGTTAGGTTGTTCCCAGATGATCGGTTTTTTAGAGCATGAAACACCAGTATTTAAGAAAAAGAATTTAATTTATGCTCTAGGTGAGGATAGTTTAAGTTCCTTTGAATGTGTTATTCCACCCAACCCTTATCAAGGATTGTCTGCATTTAAAGAAGAAGATGCATATTTCTTTTTTGGACAGGAAAATTTTGTTACTAAGTTAGTAGAAGTAACGAACAAACAACCATTAGTCGCGGTAGTTGGGCCAAGTGGCAGTGGGAAATCGTCTGTCGTGTATGCCGGCTTAATTCCCCAATTACGAAAAGCGGGAAACTGGTTAATTGAATCATTTCGTCCGGGGAAAAACCCATTTTTTCCCTTAGCTTCTGCTTTAGTGCGGCAATTAGAACCAGAAGCAGGTGAAACTCAACAACTACGGGAAGCCGTGGCACTAGCCGGCGATTTACAAAACGGTAAAATCACTTTACAGCAAGTCGTATCTCGCATTTTAGAGCGCAACCCAGGTAAACGTTTGTTGTTAGTTGCCGACCAATTTGAGGAACTGTATACCCTTTGTCAGGTAAAGGAAGAACAGGAACGCTTTGCAGATGCGTTGTTAACGGCGATTGCTCAAGAAAATATTACATTAGTTTTTACTTTACGGGCTGACTTTTACGGTTATGTGCTTTCCTACCGGCCCTTTCGGGATGCGTTGCAAGAGTATACACCGCAATTACTCAGTTCCATGAAGCGGGAAGAATTGCAGGCAGCTATTGAATTACCTGCTCAAAAATTGGAAGTAGAGTTAGAACCGCAATTAACCCAACGCATTCTCGATGATGTCGGAGAAGAACCGGGTAACTTGCCATTATTAGAATTTGCCCTAACTCGCTTGTGGGAAAAGCAAATCAACCGAGAGTTAACTCACCAAGCTTATGAAGAAATTGGCGGGGTGAAAAAAGCCATTGCCAATCATGCCGAACAGATTTATCAACAACTGAGTGAAATAGAGAAAAAGCAGGCGCAGCGAATTTTTGTGCAATTAGTGCGTCCGGGGGAAGGAACGGAGGATACCAGGCGCGTTGCTACCCGTGCGGAAGTGGGGGAAGATAACTGGAATTTGGTCAGTTATTTAGCTGGATATCAAGCTCGTTTGGTGGTGACGGGACGCCAAGAACAGGAAGATACCGTAGAGGTGGTGCATGAAGCGCTGATTCGAGAATGGGGAACTCTGCGCGAGTGGATGAATGCTAACCGTCAGTTTCGGACTTGGCAAGAACGGCTGAAGGTGGCATTACGGGAGTGGAAAAATAACAACCATGATGCTGGAGGGTTGTTGCGGGGTGCGCTGTTGACTGTAGCGGAAGATTGGTTGCGTAAGCGCGCAGATCAAATGACACAGGAAGAACGAGATTTTATTCAGGTTAGCGTTAAAGAAACGGATAGAGAGAGACAGCAACGGGAACGCGGACGGCGACTGCAAATTATCGGGCTAAGTGGCTTTTCATCTGTAGCAATGATGTTGGCTGGATTTGCCATCTATCAGCTTCAACAAGCCCAACGCCAGCAAGTGGAACAACTAGCAGCAACTTCTAAAGCTTTGCTAGCTGCAAATCAGCCTGTTGAGGCACTTGTCAATGCTATTGCTGCTGTTGGTTTAGGTAAGTCAACCTTTGTTCAATTTCCCCAATTTCTTGATAATTCTGCTCGTGACAATTTACTAGATGCGATTTTCGTTAACCGGGAATTCAATCGCTTGCAATATAAAAGTGAGGTGAATTCAATAGCTATCAGTCCTAATGGCAAGCGCATTGTCAGTGGGAGTTGGGACAAGACGATTCGCTTGTGGGATGCCACTACAGGTCAGCCACTTGGAAGACCCCTAAAGGGACATGAAGCTGGAGTGACTTCGGTAGCTATCAGTCCTAACGGAAAGTTGATTGTCAGTGGGAGTTGGGACAAGACGATTCGCCTGTGGGATGCCACTACAGGTCAGCCACTTGGAAAACCCCTAGAGGGACATGGAGAATCTATCAGTTCAGTAGCTTTCAGCCCTGATGGTAAGCGCATTGCCAGTGGGAGTTGGGACAAGACAATTCGCCTCTGGGATACTAATACAGGTCAACCTATTGCACAACCCCTTCGCGGGCACAAAGATGGGGTCACTTCTGTAGCGTTCAGTCGTGATGGCAAGCGCATTGTCAGTGGTAGTAGTGACAAGACGATTCGCCTCTGGAATGCCACAGGTCAACCCATTGCACAACCCCTAACAAAACATCAAGAAACTGTCGATTCTGTAGCTTTCAGCCCTGATGGCAAGCGCATTGTCAGTGGTAGTGGCGATAACACTATTCGCTTATGGGATGTCACCACAGGTCAGTCCATTGGGCAACCCATAACAGGACATCAGGAAGCTGTCTATTCTGTAGCTTTCAGTCTTGATGGCAAGCAAATAGTTAGTGGTAGCCTTGACAAGACAATCCGCCTGTGGGATGCCAGAGGTCAGCCGATTGGACAGCCCCTAACAGGACATCAGGAAGCTGTCTATTCTGTAGCGTTCAGCCCTGATGGCAAGCAAATAGTTAGTGGTAGTCTTGACAAGACGATCCGCCTCTGGTATGTCACCATGAATCAGATCGTTGGGGAATCTAAGGAATTGGTTAATTCCGTGGCTTTCAGTTCTAATAGCAAGGGGGTTGCCAGCGGACACCAGGACGGTACGATTCGCTTGTGGGATGTCACTACAGGTCAGCCACTTGGAAAACGCTTAACGGGACATCAAGAAGCTGTCTGGTCTGTTGCCTTTAGTCCTGATGGCAAGCGTATTGTCAGTGGTAGTGAGGATAAAACCATTCGCTTGTGGGATGCTACTACAGGTCAGCCACTTGGAAAACCCCTAACGGGACATCAAACAGCAGTTTTGTCAGTAGCTTTTAGTCCTGATGGCAAGCGTGTTGTCAGTGGTAGTGAGGATAATACCATTCGCTTATGGAATGTCACCACAGGTCAGCCCATTGGGCAACCCCTAAAGGGACATCAAGAAGCTGTCTGGTCTGTTACCTTTAGTCCTGATGGCAAGCATGTTGTCAGTGGTAGTGACGATAAAACCATTCGCTTATGGGATGTCACGACAGGTCAGCCCATTGGGAAACCTCTAAAAGAACATTTAAGTGAGGTCTATTCGGTTGCCTTTAGTCCTGATGGCAAGCGTGTTGCCAGCGGTGGAAGTGATAAGACAATTCACTTGTGGGACGTTACTAGCGGTCAGCCGATTGGACAGCCTCTAAAAGGACATCAAGGTACAATTACTTCCCTTGCTTTCAGTTCAAATGGTAAGTGGATTATGAGTGGAAGCCGGGATAAGACCATTCGGCTGTGGGATGCTAATACAGGTCATCTGATTGGACAACCTCTAAAAGTATACAAAGCATGGGTCAATTCGGTTGCTTTCAGTCCTGATGGTAAGTGGATTGTTAGCGGCAGTGAAAATACAATTAGTTTGTGGCCAGTTTCTTGGTTGCTTTCCTGGCAAATTCCGCTTGAAATAGCCTGTAAGCAATTGCAGAAACATCTTATCTTCATTCAGCCTAAAAGTGATTCGACGCAAGCAGCTAAGAAAACTTGTCAGCAGTACATTCCGGCTTTCGGTCAAAGTAAGTAGCCCTCCTAAATTGCCTACACTATAATGCAGTTTAGGATGGCTACTTAACCAGTCATCGATCAAAAGTTACATCACGACATCGTGTACACTGATTGTTTTTATTCCGACACTTACATTTTTCCCTCTCTAGCGCTAGGTTGCTTTTCAGAAATAAAATAATTTGCTCTTTTCTCTCATCTGTAATTTGCTCTCTTCTTGTAATTTGCTCTCTTCTCTCATCTCTAATTTGAGCAAAAGCTTGTTTTATTTTTTTTTGTCGAACGAGTGATGTAGCAGCTATGGTGAAGTCAATTATCTCTAAATCTTTATAGACATCACTAAAACCTGTTTTTCTCAAGATGTCATTATATTCGTCCAAGATAGTTTGCGATGAGTCTGTTGCTTCTCTAAATACCTTTGAGGAAACAATGGTAGTAAAATCAACCACCTCAACATTTTTCAATCCATATTTTTGAAGTATTTGGTTAAACTCTTCAAAAAGTGGTTTTAACACTGTTCTAATTTCATCTGGGGTTGGTTTTGGATTTTCGGAAATATCAGTATTCAAATTTTGATTAGTATTATTAGACATATTTAAATTCCCCTTAAGCAATCCCAAATGAAAACTTACGTCCAGATTATAGACCAGCATATAACATAACCTGGCAAAATAAATAATATTTTAATATTTCATCAGAATCTCATTTTCTATCTCCTGTATTCCTTGATCGGGCGGAACTTTGTATTAGAGTTTAGTAGGGCATTTGGTGCCCGAACCCATCCAATAGTTAGATAGGTTTTACTTCTGCTATGTTACAGCGGTTCCCGTTGTAATGCAGTACACTAAGCTGTATTGTATAAAACCCCCACTTCAAACCTACATAACTATCAAACCTTACCCACCAACAACCATGACAAACCAAACCCCCAACTTCTACGCCCTCCTCATCGGTATCAATTTCTACTTCCCCCATCGTTTACCAGAAGGTAACTACTACAAAAACTTGCGGGGATGCGTCCAAGATATCAACCACGTCGAAACCTATTTAAAAGAAACCTTCAACCTCACACCCGACCAAATTATTAAACTCACCGCGACTGCTTCCGACAATCCCAACCAACCCCAAGAACCCCCGGAACTCCTACCAACTTATGAAAATATCGTCGCCAAATTCAAAGAACTAACCGCCAAAGCCCAACCTCAAGACCGAGTATATATTCACTACTCCGGTCACGGCGGACGGGCGAAAACAATTTTTGAAAGCCTCAAGGGTTCTATGGGTTTAGATGAAGCCTTAGTTCCCTGCGATATCGGTCAACCAAACTCACGCTATTTGCGCGATTTGGAATTTGCCAAACTCCTGGAAGAAATGGTGGCAAAAGAGTTAGTTGTAACCCTCGTACTCGATAGCTGTCATTCCGGTGGCGCAACTAGAGAAATGAGCGGAGATGACCGGATTCGCGGTGAAGGTTTTATTGATATGACTCTTCGACCTACAGATAGTTTAGTCGCACCGCTTCAGGAATTAGCACAAAATTGGCAAGCTTCAACAGAAAATAGTCGCAATATTACCGTCGTCAATGGTTTGTTACCAGAACCGAAAGGTTATACCTTAATAGCAGCTTGTCGGGATCAGGAATTAGCTTATGAAAAGGTTTTTGAAGGGACGGAACGCAACGGCGCTTTAACTTATTATTTACTAAAAGCTTTGCGAGAATACGGGACAGAGATTCCTGTTAACAACTTATACGATCGCATTTCTAATCTAGTTCACAATGACTTTCCACGACAAACACCGATGTTGATTGGCGAGACAAATCGCTCTTTTTTGGGCGATCAATCTGTCGTTGCTAGCCGTAACCCTCCGGTGATGAAAGTAGATATTACCAAAAACCGAGTCCAATTGCAAATGGGTGAAGCTAGCGGCCTTAAAAAAGGGGCAGAATTCGATATTTTTCGATTCGGGACGCGGAATTTTGAAGACAGCGAACAGCGAATTGCTACGGTTAAAGTTGTAGAATTGGGAGCATCCGACTGTTGGGCAGAAGTAACACAGCTATTGGGTTTCAGAACAATCAATCATAAATTAGCAGAAGGAATGATTGAAATTGGTTCCCCTGCTGTCTATTTGAGTCCAGGGTTGAAACAAATTCGGAAAGTTCGGGTTATTCTGCCTGACCCGTTACCGCAAATTTCTGGTGTAAATGTGGAAATGCTCCCAGATATCCTCAAAGCAAAAAAAGAGCAAGTTGAAGGTCATCGCTGGATAGAATTCTGTTCGGAAGCAGAGAAAGATGAGAATGTGGATTATTTTGTTTCCCTAAATTCTGAAGCGGAATATTTGATTTTGGATGCGAATAAAGAACCAATTAAAAATCTTTCTTTTCTGATAAAACTAGACGAACCGGAAGCAATATATAAACTCATTAATCGCTTAGTTCATATTGCAAGATATGAGACGGTTTTGGATTTGGATAATGAGGATGCTTTTGATCCATTCAATGGGAAACTTAAGGTTGAATTGGTTAAATCAGAGAATAGGCAACTTGTAGTTTTGAATGCTAACAATCAGGTTCCTGTATTGGAGGAAGGAGAAGAAAGCGTTTACTTGATAATTCGCAATGAATCTAATCTAACTTTAAATATCACCGCATTGATCCTTCAGCCGGATTTGAGTATTCAACAATTGTATCCCGAATTTGGGCTTTCTGAAGCTGTACAACCTGGACAACAAAAAGAAACTGAGTTACAACTCTCATTGCCTGAAAATTATGAGGAAGGGGTAGATGTCATTAAAGTATTTGCTACTTTGGATGGAACGAATTTTCAATTATTAGAATTGCCACCGTTAGACCAGTCTCGGAAAGGATTTGGCAATCAAACGCCTACTAATACCTTGGAAGAATTATTGGCGACGGTTGTAGATGAAGATTCGCCGCAGAGAAATATTAAGGTTGTAACTTCTGCTAGTAAGAAATGGACAACGGAAAAGGTGGAAGTGGTGGTGAAAAAAATGTAGTGCGCCCATCTTGCTCGCGGGCTGTTTTTGCCTAAGTCCTATTTCAATATGCTTGGGTTAAGACAGTCCGATCGGCTTTCACGATGTGAAAAATAGATACTGGAATTGCTCTCCTGTCGCGCACTGACAGGCTTTCGCTAAGCCAAACGTATTCCGTTATAGACCCGCATTGCTATGCCCGGTGAGGGTTGCGATACTCTCGACGCAGTTTCGGCTCCGTTATCTAACCACTGGAGCGATCGGTGTTAAACTGTATAAAAGTTGAAAAGAGGTCAATGATGTGCTGACGACTCCGCATAGACATACAGTTGATGAGTGCATAAGATCGCACAAGTAGAACCTCTCTAAATTATTGAAGGCATTTACTCAGGAAAAATCCGATTGATGATAAATTTCCTGCATAACAGAATAGACATTTCAAAAGTTGTATTAACACTTTACCAGAAAAGAAGGTACAAGAAATGACAGAAGAATCGACCCAGGAAAATACGGACAAAAACTCAAATTTTCAACCGAATAAAAATTTTCATGAAGTTGGTGAAAACCCGGCTTCTGAACCTGGTACTGTCCCCCCGAAAGTTCACGACACACCGACACCGACACCGACACCGAAAAAGAAACCGAAAAAGAAACCGAAAAGGAAACCATCACCTGAGGCATCTGGGCCCGGGAGTGATATTTTTCCCGGGCCTTTTCCTACTCCTACTCCTACTCCTCCTCATCGGTAACCTGACAAAATTAATTACATAAATATTCTTGACGAGGCGAGATTTTCAGGTATATTTTATGTAATTAATTCTGTCCAAATCCTTACTCTTAATAATCATTAATCTTTTATTTATTTGTGGTGGAGCTAATCAGAACACATCTGTTTATCCTTTTGTGTCAATGTCGGGTTGGTTCTGAGATAATCGCTAATCCAGTTGCAGCCTAATGTCATCAGCCGATCGAAATCCCAAGTCCACAGTTTGATGGTCTTGTCATCGCTAGCAGAAGCCAATGTTAAGCCATCGGGACTAAATGCGAGGCTGAGGACCCGACTGCTATGCCCGGTGAGGGTTTTGATCTCTTTTTCGGCTTGCAGATTCCACAGTTTGATCGTCTTGTCATAGCTAGCAGAAGCCAATGTTAAGCCATCGGGACTAAAGGCGACGCTATAGACCTCATTGCTATGCCCGGTGAGGGTTTTGATCTCTTTTTGGGTTTGCAAGTTCCACAGTTTGATCGTCTTGTCAGAGCTAGCAGAAGCCAATGTTAAGCCATCGGGACTAAAGGCGACGCTATTGACCGAATCCTTATGCCCAGTGAGGGTTTTGATCTCTGTTTGGGTTTGCAGGTTCCACAGTTTGATGGTTTTGTCATCGCTAGCAGAAGCCAATGTTAAGCCATCTCGACTAAATGCGACGCTCCAGACTTTATTGCTATGCCCAATGAGGGTTTTAATCTCTGTTTGGGTTTGCAGGTTCCAGAGTTTGATGGTGCCGTCATGGCTAGCAGAAGCCAATGTTAAGCCATCGGGACTAAAGGCGACGCTATTGACCGAACTGCTATGCCCGGTGAGGGTTTTGATTTCTGTTTGGGTTTGCAGGTTCCACAGTTTAAT